>NZ_JBSMEZ010000107.1:0-4892 GCF_056498605.1 Profundibacter sp. | reverse complement strand
CCGGACACCAGAACATCCTTGGCAATGTCGGACCCAAAGGATGCCCAGTGGGGTTTGGCGGCCTGCAGTAGATCATTCAGCGCACGCAACTGGTCACGGTCTGTTGTGCATTGTGGGATGCCTAGGTGCATGGACGCCAATGCCAGAACTTCGCCTTGGCTATCGAGCACATTGATTTTGCCTTGCAGTTCCGCGGGCGGATTGAACAAAATATCGGTCGTATTGATGTCACCACTATAGACGTCGCGGTTTACGGCAAAACTGGTTGAACCCCACTGATAAGGGATCGAACTGTGGCGGCCTTGATCAAAACTGACATCGACCCATTCAGGGGCGATATTGCCAAAATTGCTAAGCTCTGATGGATCAAACGTGTCCAGCAGGCCGGCAGCGGCCATGATTTCAACCATGTAATCGCCGGGAACTGTCACATCGTAGCTGCCCATCTTGCCAGCCTTCAGGGATGCCAGCATGGCCTCGTTTGAATCAAACGTATCCATGGTGATTTCAACATCATATTCTGCAGCAAACTTATCCAGCAGTTCCTGCGGAATGTACTCAAACCAGTGGTATATCGACAGTTTACCCTCGGCTTGTGCGGCACTGGCAGCAATCGTCAGCGCCAAGGCGGATGCCCCCAGTTTCAAAAATCTCTTCATTTCTTTCTCCTCCGTTGTTATTTGGCCGTTATTTTTTATTCTGTCCCATCCGTCCGACCAGATAGGACAGGGTGACAAAGACCACTGACACCAGCAAAAGCAGGGTGGAAATGGCCATGATGTTTGGTTTTATGCCTTGCTTGACGGACCCGAAAATTGCCGTCGGCAGGGTTTCAATGCCGGCACCTTTGACAAAGTTGGTGATAATAAAATCATCAAGCGAAATGATGAACGCCAACAGGAACCCCGAAATGATGCCCGGTGTCATCAACGGCAACAGGATCAGGCGAAACGTCTGGAATCGGGTTGCGTACAGATCCATTGCGGCCTGTTCGTAGACGTCTTCGATGCCCTGCATTCTGGCGGCAATCGGCAGATAGGCGAAGGGCACGCAGAACACGATATGGGCCACAAGGATGGTCAGATAACCCGATGTGAACCCAATGGCCGAAAAGAAGATCAGCGTGGCAACGGCCGTAACGATTTCCGGCACCATCAGCGGCAAATTGATCAGCGCAAACCCAAATGCTTTGCCCCGAAAACGCCCTGCTTTCAGCATTGCGGTCGCGGCGAGTGTCGCAATCGTTGTAGAGGTAATGGCCGCCATGATCGCAATGGCGATGGAATTGATCGCCGCGGCTTTGAATTTTGCGGACTCAACACCGGTGAAGACTTCAACATACCAACGTAAAGACAACCCGCCCCAGTTGGTAATCGAATTGCTGTCATTGAACGAATAGACCATCACAATAATCAGCGGTGCATAAAGCATAAACAGGCACAGGTAGGTCAAAGGCAAAAAGCCCGGGAACCGCCGCAGATCGAGCTTGTTGGCCATCAGCGCACATCCCCTTTGGCCTGTTGGCGGGCATAGTAGGTCAGCACCACCAGCACCATCGACAACAGGATCATCGACACCGCCGCCCCGAACGGCCAGTTCCCTGCATTGCCCTTGAACTGCTCCTCGATAAGGCTGCCAATCATGAAATTCTTTGCCCCGCCCAACAGGTCCGGTGCCAAAAATGCCCCGAGCGATGGCACAAACACCAGAATGCAGCCAGCAATGATACCGGGTTTGACAAAGGGCAAAATGACATGGCGCAATGTAGTCAGGCGACTGGCATACAGATCGGCCGCCGCCTCGGAAAAAGCGAAATTATATCGCTCGACACTGGCATAGATCGGCAGCACCATAAACGGCAGGTAAGAATAGAACAGCCCCAGTTGCACAGCGAAATTGGTGTTGATGATGTGGATCGGTTCAGTGATGACGCCAAGTGACACCAACCATTCATTCAACGGGCCATTATCGCGGATCAGGAATTTCATAGAGATAGTTCTGATCAGCAAGTTGACCCAATAGGGAATGGTGATCAGAAACAACCAGATTGATTTATTCGGTCCCGTGCGCGTGGCGATAAACCAAGCCGTCGGAAACCCGATGATCAGGCAGAAAACCGTCGCCAGCCCCGCTTGCCAGATCGAACGCCAAAAGATTTTGATATACGTCCATTCAATGACCGGTGGATCATCCCCGAACAGGCCCCGATCAAAGAAAAACTGGTCATAGGCCGCCATGGAAAATTCCCAGATGACGCCGCCCCGAAATTCCTTGGTCAGGAAAGAATACACCAGCATCAGACCAACGGGCAGCACCAGAAAGAAGCCAATCATCACCCAGGAAGGCAGCATCAAAAGGGTCCCCAGACCCGCATAGGTGCTGGTGTTCGACGTGGTGTTTTTTGGGAATCCGCCCGCCATCAGTCCACCAGCAGGCGCGCCGCACCTGTCTCAAAATTCAAACCGACGCGTTCGCCTTTTTCGGGTATATGTGTGCCTTCCGAGTTTTGCAGGCGAACGGTAACGACCTCGCCGTCATCCAGTCTAACATCCACATGCATATCTGTGCCTAGATAGGTTTGCCGCACAGCTACCCCTTGCAATAACCCGTCATTTGGCTTTACCAGCGACACCCTTTCTGGGCGCACCGAAAGGTGCCCGTTACCCGTCACCGCTCCGATTGCAGCAGGACAGGTGAATTTCGCCCCCCCCGGCAAAGTACAAGTCGCATTGCCATCCACCACATTGGAAACCGCCACATCAATCAGGTTCGTTTCGCCGATAAAATCCGCCACGAATTTGTTTAACGGCGCCTCGTAAATATCGCGGGCAGAACCGACCTGCTGCACCAGACCATCGGCAATCACCGCAATTCTGTCAGACATTGTCAGGGCTTCTTCCTGATCGTGCGTCACGAAGATAAACGTGATACCCGTATCCTGCTGAATTTGCTGTAGTTCCTGACGTACCGCCTGACGTAATTTCAAATCCAGCGCTGACAAGGGCTCATCCAGCAACAAAACCTTGGGTTTGGGGGCCAATGCCCGCGCAAGCGCCACCCGCTGCTGCTGGCCTCCGGATAACTGAGAAGGCAGACGGTTGGCAAAGTCAGATAGTTGCACCAATTCCAGAACTTCACTTACACGGGCCTGCGCTGTCGTCCGATCCTGTCCCAACTGTAACAGTCCGAACATAACGTTGGCAGTCACATCCATATGCGGAAACAGCGCGTATTGCTGAAAAACGGTATTCACGGGGCGTTTGTTCGGCGGCAGATCGGCAATGTCTTCGCCATATAGTTTGATCGCACCTTCCGAGATTTCCTCGAACCCGGCAATGGTGCGCAAAAGTGTGGTCTTGCCACACCCTGACGGCCCCAACAGGGTAAAAAATTCATTGTCCTGAATGCTGAGAGATACGTTCCTTAGCGCAACAAAATTACCGTAGCGCTTGGTCATATTCAAAACGTCGACAGCAATATCAACCATGCGCAGCAATCCCCCTATACGCTATGCAAGTACCCCTTTAACTTGCTAAACTAGGTTATTATTGTCCCATGCAGGGGTATATACCCCCAAGGAGGTATTCATGCGGGTATCCGCAGATTCAGAAGAAGCCCTACTTGCAACGGCAATAAGGAGCCTGAATTCAAGCATTTTTCCAGAGAGCCTAAACGCATGGCTGAAATCCTGTGTGCCTTATGACAACATTACGATTCTGGCCTATTTCCCGAACCAGCCGCCAGTGCCGGTGATGTTTGAAAGCCAACAACCGAAGGTCCATGAAAACATAAATGAAATTTACCTTGCGGGTGCATATCTTTTAGACCCGTTCCACGACCTCCACTTCAAGAATGCCCTCCCTGGCGTATACCGGCTTAGTGATATTGCACCGGACAAGTTTCACAGAAACCAGTATTTTCGGGAATACTACCGCAGAACAACAATGGTGGACGAGTTCGCTTTTGTTTCGCATCCATCGCCCGGAATTTCGCTTCATGTTTGCCTTGGGCGCGATAGTAATTCTAACCGGCGGTTTTCAAATCGCGAACTTACCTGCGCACACCGGATTGCACCAATTGTTGATATTCTAACAACCAGACATTGGAAGGATCTGACCTCTAGCGGTGATATGCCCGAAGGCGAGTTTGCAACAGCACTGATTCATTCAATCAATCAGTCTCTTGGAATACACCTAAGCCCCAGACAGGCAGAGGTCGCAATTCTTGTTTTACAAGGGCACTCGTCAGTTTCCATTGGGCTAAAATTGGGTATCAGCTTTCAGACAGTCAAAGTGTTTCGCAAGCAGCTGTATCGAAAATGCAAAATATCTTCACAGGCAGAATTGTTCAAACTGATGTTGCCAATCCTGGGCTCACTTTCGCAGAAACCGAGCTTAAACTAACGATAGTGGTTCAGAAGACAGAACAGGTTCTCTATTTGCAGCCTGGAAGATTGGGAAATGAAACAAGGCAGCTTTCACATTGCTGCCGTTCGGCCAATCAAACAATGAGACAGATACTCTGGCGCCGGACACGCAAGAGTAAATTGGTCGCGCCATTTTTGACTGTGATACGATTGGCCATGACATAGCAGAGCGATATTTCCCCTCTGCTATGGGCACAACACGGATGTTACCCCAGCACTTCGGCCACGGCTTCTTTGGCGACTGATACAACTTGGTCCACTTTTGCCGGTGTAATAAAAAGTGGCGGAGCAAAGCCAATGATGTCACCTTGAGGCATGGTACGGGCAATCACGTTGCGCGACGCCATCGCCGCCGAGATTGCATAACCGATTTTTTAGCTGGATCGAAAAAACTCACAGGCGACTTTATCTCAGCAAACTCAACAGCGCACATCAAACCTTCGCCGCGCACTTGGGCAACGTTGGG
>NZ_JBSMEZ010000106.1:0-26684 GCF_056498605.1 Profundibacter sp. | reverse complement strand
CATAGCCTTTGAAATCGCCAAAATATTTGGTGATCGCAGCCGTCAGTGTCGTCTTACCGTGGTCAACGTGGCCGATTGTGCCGATGTTAACGTGCGGCTTATTACGTTCAAACTTTTCCTTAGCCATGGTGGCCTCCTTACTGAATTATGCTAAACGCCACCGCGCTTAAGCGAATTTTGCCTGAATTTCGTCCGAGATCGTCTGCGGAACGGGGTCATAATGATCGAACTGCATCGAGAAGTTCGCACGGCCCGAAGACATGGACCGCAAGTTGTTGATGTAACCAAACATGTTGGCCAGCGGCACGAATGCTTCAATCGCAATCGCGTTGCCACGGCTGTCTTGGCCCTGAACCTGACCACGACGTGAGGTCAGATCGCCAATGATGTTACCGGTGTATTCGTCCGGCGTGATCACTTCGACTTTCATAATTGGCTCAAGCAGTTTCGCACCAGCTTTGCGCAAACCTTCGCGCATACCGGCACGTGCCGCGATTTCAAAGGCCAGAACCGAGGAGTCAACATCATGGTAAGCGCCGTCGAGCAGCTGCACCTTGAAGTCGATCACAGGGAAGCCAGCCAGCGGGCCAGAGTCCATCACCGATTTGATGCCTTTTTCAACACCCGGGATGTATTCTTTTGGCACGTTGCCGCCAACCACTTTGGATTCAAACGAATAGCCTTCGCCCGGTTCAGTCGGAAGGATAACCATTTTAATGCGGGCGAACTGACCAGAACCACCAGATTGTTTCTTGTGGGTGTAGTCAATTTCAGCCTCGTGGCCGATGGTTTCACGGTAAGCAACCTGAGGCGCACCAATGTTGGCCTCAACCTTGAATTCACGCTTCAGACGATCCACCAGAATATCAAGGTGAAGCTCGCCCATGCCCTTCATGATGGTTTGCCCCGATTCAAAATCGGTTTCGACGCGGAAGGATGGATCCTCGGCAGCCAAACGGGCCAGACCCGTCGACATTTTCTCTTGATCGGCCTTGGTTTTTGGCTCAACGGCAATCTCGATCACAGGATCGGGGAATGTCATTGTTTCCAGAATAACCGGCTCGTTCACGGAACAAAGCGTATCACCAGTGGTGGTTTGCTTTAGCCCTGCCAGCGCGATGATATCGCCAGCGAATGCCTCTTCGATTTCCTCGCGGTTGATCGAGTGCATCATCATCATCCGGCCAACGCGTTCTTTTTTGCCTTTGGTCGAGTTGATGATGTTGTCGCCCTTGTTCAGTACACCAGAATAGATCCGTGTGAATGTCAGCGAGCCAACAAACGGGTCATTCATGATTTTGAACGCCAGCGCCGAAAACGGCATACCATCATCCGCACGGCGGGCAATGTCACGTGTTTCGGTTTCGTCACCGGGTTTGAAGCCCATGTAATCAACAACGTCCAGCGGGCTGGGCAAGAAGTCGATCACTGCGTTCAGCAGCGGTTGAACACCTTTGTTTTTGAAGGCCGAACCAGCCAGAATGGGAACGAATTTCATCTCAATAGTGCCCGCACGGATCAGTTTGCGCAGGGTTGCGACATCTGGCTCGTTGCCTTCCAGATAGGCCTCCATTGCGTCGTCATCCATATCGACAGCAAGTTCGATCATGGTGGCACGGCGATCATTGGCTTCATCTTGCAGTTCTGGGCGAATATCGCGCAGTTCCCAAGAGGCACCAAGGTCTTCACCAACCCAGACCCATTCCTGCATGGTGATCAGATCAACAATGCCTTCCAGTTCGGTTTCAGCCCCGATCGGGAACTGAACAGGGCAGGGAACAGCGCCTGTGCGATCTGCGATCATCTCAACACAGTTTTGAAAGTTCGCGCCGATTTTGTCCATTTTGTTCACGAAAACAATCCGCGGGACCTTGTAGCGATCAGCCTGACGCCAAACAGTTTCTGTTTGTGGCTCAACACCCGCGTTGGCGTCCAGCAGCGCAATCGCGCCATCCAGAACCGCCAGCGAACGCTCAACTTCAATGGTGAAGTCAACGTGACCCGGGGTGTCGATGATGTTCATACGATGCTTTTCAGTATCGTCCTTTACGCCATCAGATGTGTGGGCCCAGAATGTAGTGGTCGCCGCAGATGTAATGGTGATTCCGCGTTCCTGCTCCTGTTCCATCCAGTCCATGGTTGCCGCGCCATCATGCACTTCGCCAATGTTGTGGGATTTACCAGTGTAATACAGGATGCGCTCGGTACAGGTGGTTTTACCTGCATCGATATGCGCCATGATGCCGAAGTTACGGTATCTATCTAGTGGATATTCGCGTGCCATTTTCTCGGGCCTAACCTTAAAGTGTTACCAGCGGTAATGGCTGAAAGCTTTGTTTGCTTCGGCCATTTTGTGGACGTCTTCGCGTTTCTTAACGGCTGTGCCGCGGCTGCTTACTGCATCCATCAGCTCACCGGCAAGGCGCTCTTCCATTGTGTTCTCGTTGCGCTTGCGGGCAGCGGTGATCAACCAGCGGATGGCCAATGCTTCGCGGCGCTCGGGGCGCACTTCGACAGGAACCTGATAGGTTGCACCACCAACCCTGCGCGAGCGAACCTCGACAGATGGTTTGATATTGTCGATGGCCTCATGGAAGACCTCGACAGGGGCGCGCTTCAGTTTTTCTTCAACGCGATCAAACGCGTTATAGACGATGCTTTCAGCGATTGATTTTTTACCATCAATCATCAGGTTGTTCATAAATTTCGTAAGAATGCGGTCACCAAATTTGGCGTCCGGCAATACTTCACGTTTCTCTGCGGCGTGGCGGCGTGACATCTCGCGCTCTCCTTACTTCGGCTTCTTGGCGCCGTATTTCGAACGACGTTGTTTACGGTCCTTAACGCCTTGGGTATCCAAAACACCACGCAGGATGTGGTAACGGACACCGGGCAAATCCTTTACACGACCGCCACGGATCAGAACCACAGAGTGCTCCTGAAGGTTGTGACTTTCGCCTGGAATATAGCTGATCACCTCGAAACCGTTGGTCAGGCGAACCTTCGCAACTTTCCGCATAGCGGAGTTCGGTTTCTTTGGTGTTGTTGTATAAACACGCGTGCAGACGCCGCGTTTTTGCGTGCATCCCTCCAGATGGAGTGACTTCGAGCGTTTAACTTTTGGCCGCCGCGGCTTGCGGATAAGCTGTTGTATCGTTGGCATTCCGGTCTATCCCCGTGTTGCAACACATTAAAATTTCACGCGGATCAAACACCCGCACAGCGCAAAAACCACATCCGCTCCCAATTGCAGGAACGATATGGAGGGTATCCAGAGGATCGGAGCGCCAACCCGGATCGTGACCACTACTAGTTTTAAGTCGGGCAAACGGGAATACACCCTGCCCAAGTGGTCGCCGTATATGGGGAGTCGCAGCGCGTGTCAACAGAGTGTGTACGATACATTTCACTTCGCAGGCCTGAAGCATAATGGTACCACTTGGCGTTGCTATATCAGGATCATTTTATACGCGTTTCATTGCACATTCAAATCACGGGTCTTCCCAGCAATCCGAGCCACCGTTTTTTTCAGTGACACCGAGATATGTTCTGACAGATCAGACACACCCACTGCCCTTGTAATATTTAGTCCACCTATAAGTACTGCAAGCATTGCCCAAGCCCGGTCGAGACGATCCGTTTTTGAACCATTCGCAAGGCCATCTGCAAAGATATTGACTATCTCGCCCATCATTGACTCATAGATTTTACGCAACTCCATGCTGGCGCGCGCCATCTCGGGTGTCAGAGTGGTCATTGCACAGCCACACGCCAAATCGTCACGGTGAGGTTTGCCTAGATAGTAGTCTGCAAAATCGGACACCCACGACAGACCGGATTTACGCTGGAAAATTGGAACCTCTGCAATAACCTCATCCAATCCCGCGATCAGCGCCTCCTGAAAGGCAGCGTCTTTTGACCCGAAATGGGCGTAAAAGGCACCGGATGTCACGCCAGCGGCCTTGGCAATACCGTCAACTCCTATCCCAGAATAACCCTTACTCCGGAAACCCTGCCCTACCGCATCCAGAATACGGTTTCTGGTCTGCGCCTTTTTTGTAAGCGGTCGTGCCATTCGCTTCTCCAATATATAACGGTCGTTATATATCATCGAGTCCATAACCGCAATCCCGCAAGGATGAGCGCGACCATACGGAGAGTCAAATGGCCACCCCACCTACCCATCGGTTTAATCGGCGTGAATTGTTGCAAACAACCGCAGCAACATTAGCCACAACCAGCTTTGGCGCAACGCAATCATTCGCCACAACAAAACAAGAGGAAAGCACAATGAAGACCAAAGCCTTTGTATATACGGAAATGCAAAACTCCGTCCCTTTTAATGATGTCCCGTGGGCCGACCTGAACGAACTGATCGCCCAAGAACCCGGCTTCCTGAACAAGACATGGTTTTCTGGGGTTGGCAGTCAGGCTGTTGGCGGCATCTATTCTTTTGATAGCATCAAAAACGCACAGCACTATTGCACCCATTTCTTTCCCGCAGTTTCCAGAAAATTCGGCGTTGCCCAAACAACCCGCGTGTTTGATGCAACCATCGTAAAAGACGCCAGTCTTGATATGGGATCCCCACATTTTGGCGCAAAATCCACCAGTGAACCGGGCGCATTCGTTTATACAGAAGTTCAAGTAAACATCCCGTTTGACAAGGCCCCATGGCAGGACCGGAATCCTGTACTGAAAAAGCAAAAAGGCCTTATCTCAAAGATGTGGTTAAGCGGGCTACACACCAACACGTTGGACGGTGTCGATGCCTTTGACACAATCGAAAATGCGCTTGCCTTTGCTATTGACGATTTTCCGAAAACCGCCGCGAAAATGAACGCGGCTTACTACACGCGGGTTTTTGATGCCGACGCAACCGAGGCGGCAAGCCGTGGCCTGAATTCTCCCTACTACCTCTAACAAGAGTTATGGCGGGCTGTGGCAACAACAGTCCGCACACTCGATTGCCAAAGGCCGCTATTATGAACACAAACAACGACACACATGCACAAATCATTCCCGCGCGCATTCTTTACACAATGATCCGCGTTGCGGACCTAGAGCGCTCACTCGCATTTTACCGCGATGTTTTAGGAATGCATGAGCTGCGGCGCGAAACCTTTACCGAAGGACGATTTACGCTTGTGTTCATTGCCTATGAGGATGAGCATACAAATGCTGTGATCGAGCTTACCTATAATTGGGACGAAACCAGCTATCAACACGGCACGAGCTTCGGACATATCGCGCTTGAAGTCTCGGAGATTCATGGTGCATGCGAACGGTTTTCCCGAATGGGTGCTAAGATCGTAAGGGCGTCAGGGCCGATGACCTTGGCCGTTGATGAAACCGGGCATCGTGAAACGATTGCATTTATCGAAGACCCGGACGGGTATCGTATAGAGCTAATTCAGGCATAATCCCCACCTAATTGCACTCGAATAATGGGGCGCACGAAGTATCAACAGGCGCAAACAATCCTTGCTACATGATTACCCCATTATTATTGACCGCCGTCAAAACGCCATGATAAATAGGCGGAAACCGGACACAGGACAATCACAACATGCATGGCGGCCTCGTTCTGACAGCAATGCGCAACGAGGGGCCGTTTATTCTGGAATGGCTCGCTTGGCAAAAGATGCTGGGGTTCGAGAATGTTCTGGTGATGTTCAACGATTGCACCGACCATTCACCGCAAATGTTACGCCTGCTGGAACGGTCAGGTGAACTAAGCTGCAAACGCCATGAGCCCCGCGACGGTCATAGCCCACAGCCCGAAGCTTACCGCATCGCCCGCCGAAGCCCTATGATAAAGCAGGCCAAATGGCTGTTCACCTGCGATGTGGACGAGTTTCTGGTGATCCACGTCGGTGATGGCACCATTGACGCGTTGCTGAACGATGGCGATGTGCCCTTTGCTGCAATGGCGATCAACTGGCGGCTGTTTGGTGGATCAGACCAACAGACATGGCAGGATACGTTGGTGCATCGGCGGTTCACCTTGTCCAGCAAGGTGGGTTATTTTCGCAACGCGGTGATAAAAAGCGTCGTGCGTGACCCGCGGCTATACAAGCGGCTGAATTCGCATTGCGCCAGCGGCTGGAGCGGCGCTGGCACATGGGGGAAGGATGGCAATTACTATGCCCTGTCCGATGGCACGCGCTTTGATACCTTCCACCCGAACAAAAGCCCGCAGAACGCCTGCCCGTCTGGCCGGATGCTGCACCACATTGCCGAGGTGAACCATTACGCGGTGCGCACGCGCGAGGAATTCAACTACAAAAAGGGGCGGCTTGCGGCCTCGAACCTTGCGGACCGCTATACCGAAACCTTTCGCAAAACGCTGGACCGCAACGATCAGGAAAACCTGTCGGCCATATCCTATGGGGACAGGTTTGATCATGAATACGGCCGCCTGTGCCAGATCCCTGGCGTGATGCGGCTGCATCATCTGTGCTGCGCCGATTATGTTGTGAGCATGTGCGAAAAGCGTGGTGATGATCCAGCGCTGGATCACCGCTACCGGCACCACATGGATATGGCCAAGTCGCTACCGCGCCACTAAAGCCAGCTTGCGTTCCCGATAGAATGTAAACGCGCCCATAGAAACAACAATGGCGATGCCCAGCATGGTCAGGTTGTCCGGCCAATCGCCAAACACCACAAAGCCAAGCAGCAACGCCCATAACAGGCTGGTATAGCGGAACGGGGCGATAAAGCTGATTTCCCCAACCCGCATGGTCATCACACTGAACAGATAGCCGCCTATGATAAACAGCGTGGCCCCCGCCAGCAGGCCTGCGGACTTTCCGCTGATCGCGACCCATTCACTGCCGACTGATCCGATGGCCGCAAAGCAGACAATCCCCATGGCCCCGATCAGCGCAATGGTGACTGATGACACACCAGGCGACAGGCGCCGCGCACAGAGGTCGCGCACGGTGACAAAGCCGACTGCAATCAGCGCATACAGCGCGTAGGTATTCAGGCCCGTCAGCCCGTCGCGCACAATGATCATCACGCCGATAAACCCGACCATGATCGCCAGCAGACGACGCCAACCCAGTTTATCCCCGAACAACATCGCACTGGATAGGGTCACGGTCAGCGGCAACACTTGCAGGATGGCCGTGACATTGGCGATCGGCATGTGAAACAACGCGTTGATAAAGAAATAGGTCGCGCCGATTTCCGACAGGCTGCGGACCAGCACCAGCCCCCAATCGCGGCGTGGCATCCTGAAATCCAGCCCCCCCAGCCAGCGCGACATCAGCACCATCATCACAACGGTTGCGACCCCGCGCAGCAGGATGGCCTGAAACAACGGCACATCGCCCAGCAACACCTTCATACAAGCGTCATTGAACACAAAGGCCGCCATGCTGCCCATCATCAGCAGCGCACCGCGCATATTGTCCGAGAGCGCTCCCATCACCGTAGTCTTTCTATGTCAGAATATCCGTTGGCAGCCAAAATCTTTGACCAACGATTTGCATCGTAGGAATGAAAATTGCTCATGTCTATCCACAAAACAAAGAGACCCCCGCGTTTTCACACGGAGGCCTTTTTACTTTTATCGAACGATGCTTATTCGTCGCGGCTCTCGGGTGTGTCCACCAGACCTGTGTCAAACACATCACCACCGACAATGTCATCCACAGGCGCGGCCAAACGTGCGGCCTCTTCTGCTTCTTTGCGGCGGGCCTCAATGACCACGTTATCGCGGTCCTGAGCGATTTTGCGTGACATCATCGTCGCACCACCAGTGCCGGCTGGGATAAGGCGCCCAACGATCACGTTCTCTTTCAGACCAACCAGTTTATCACGTTTGCCCTGAACCGATGCTTCGGTCAAAACCCGCGTGGTTTCTTGGAACGATGCCGCCGAGATGAAGCTGCGCGTTTGCAACGATGCCTTGGTGATCCCAAGCAGGATTGGCTCGCCTTTGGCCTCACGGACGCCTTTGGCTTTCGCCTTCTCGTTCGCCAGATCAAATTCGGCTTTGTCCACATGCTCGCCTTTTAGCAGCGTGGTTTCGCCACTGTCGGAGATTTCCCATTTCTGCAACATTTGGCGCACGATCACTTCGATATGCTTATCGTTGATCTTCACGCCTTGCAGGCGGTAAACGTCCTGAACCTCATCGACCATGTAGTTTGCCAATGCCTCGACGCCCATAACCGCAAGAATATCGTGCGGCGCCGGGTTACCGTCCATGATGTATTCACCCTTCTGGATGAAATCGCCCTCGGCCACAGGAATGTGTTTGCCTTTGGGCACCATGTATTCGACGGTTTCCATCGTGTCATCAGCTGGCTCGATCGAAATGCGGCGCTTGTTTTTATAGTCGCGGCCATAGCGCACGTAACCATCAATTTCAGCGATGATCGCGTGGTCTTTGGGGCGACGGGCTTCAAACAGTTCGGCCACACGCGGCAGACCACCGGTGATGTCCTTGGTTTTCGCACCTTCACGCGGGATACGCGCAATCACGTCACCGGCTTTGATCTCGTCACCATCCTCAACGGACAGAATGGCATCCACCGACATCGCATAGGTCATCGGGTGACCCGCTGCGTTCATCACTGGCTCGCCTTTTTTGTCCAGAATGATGATTTCGGGCTTCAGGTCATTGCCTTTGGGGGCCGTGCGCCAATCAACGATGATTTTCTGGGTCATGCCGGTCGCATCATCGGTTTCTTCCCGAACCGCAATACCAGCCACCAGATCAACATATTTCACTGTGCCGCCTTTTTCGGTGATGATCGGCAGGGTGTATGGATCCCATTCAAACATCTTGTCACCACGGTTGATTTTCTGACCGTCTTTGACGTGCACCTTGGAGCCATAAGACAGCTTGTGATGCGCACGTTCCTGACCATTGACATCAATAATCACCAACTGCATGCTGCGGCCCATAACGACCATATCGCCATTGGCATTTTTCAGCAGATTGGCATTTTTGAACCCGATGGTGCCCGCTTGGGACGCCTCAAGGAACGATTGCTGACCACCCTGCGCAATGCCGCCAATGTGGAAGGTCCGCATTGTCAGCTGTGTGCCCGGCTCGCCGATTGATTGCGCGGCGATAATACCGACAGCTTCGCCTTGGTTCACCAAGGTACCGCGGGCAAGGTCACGACCGTAACAGGCCGCACAAACGCCCTCTTCTGCCTCACACGTCAGTGGCGAGCGCATCCGCACTGTTGCCAGATCGGCTTTGTCGATCTTGTCAGCCATATGCTCGTCAATCAGCTCGTTCTTCTTGACCAGCACTTCGTCTGTGCCCGGCTTCACGATGTCCTCGGCAGCCACACGTCCCAGCAGACGTTCCGCCAGCGACGCAACAACTTCACCATCGTTCACCGCAGCTTCGGCTGTGATCGAATTTTCAGTGCCGCAATCTTCCATGCGGATAATGCAATCCTGTGCAACATCCACCAGACGACGTGTCAGGTAACCCGAGTTCGCAGTCTTAAGCGCCGTATCGGCCAGACCTTTACGTGCCCCGTGGGTCGAGTTGAAGTATTCAAGAACGGTCAGACCTTCCTTAAAGTTCGAGATAATCGGCGTTTCGATGATCTCGCCCGATGGTTTGGCCATCAGACCGCGCATACCGCCCAGCTGCTTCATCTGCGCGGGGGACCCACGCGCACCCGAGTGGGCCATCATGTAAACGCTGTTCGGCTCCATCTCGGCGCCCGCGTCATCAACGCGCACTGCCGACATTTCGCTCATCATCGCATCCGCAACTTCGTCGGAACATTTGGACCAGGCATCGACAACTTTGTTATATTTCTCGCCCTGTGTGATCAGGCCATCCATATATTGTTGCTCAAATTCTTTCACCTGACCGCGCACACCATCAACGATGGTCCATTTGCTATCTGGGATCAGCATGTCGTCTTTACCAAACGAAATGCCGGCCTTGAACGATTCACGGAAACCGACCGTCATGATCTGGTCACAGAAAATAACCGATTCTTTTTGGCCGCAATAGCGGTAAACCGTATCAATCACCTGTTGCACTTCGCTTTTGCGCAACAACTGGTTGACCAGATCAAATGGTGCCTTGGCGTTCAACGGCAGCAATGCCCCCAAACGCATCCGGCCCGGTGTGGTTTCAAAGCGCTTTAGCACTTCGTTGCCCTCGTTATCGATCTGCGGAATACGCGCGATGATTTTGGCGTGCAGATGCACAGCGCCCGCGTCCAGCGCGTGTTGCACTTCTTCGACGTCGGCAAACATCATGCCTTCGCCTTTCATGCCTTCGCGCATCATGGTGACGTAATACAGACCCAAAATCATATCCTGCGACGGAACGATAATCGGCGCGCCGTTTGATGGCGACAACACGTTATTGGTCGACATCATCAGCACGCGGGCTTCCAGCTGCGCCTCAAGGCTCAGTGGAACGTGAACCGCCATTTGGTCACCGTCAAAGTCAGCGTTAAACGCGGAACACACCAGCGGGTGCAATTGGATCGCTTTGCCTTCAACCAGCACAGGCTCAAACGCCTGAATGCCCAAACGGTGCAGGGTCGGCGCACGGTTCAGCATCACTGGGTGCTCACGAATGACTTCGTCCAGAATATCCCAAACCTCGGGGCGTTCTTTTTCAACCAGCTTCTTGGCTTGTTTCACGGTTGACGACATACCCTTGGCCTCAAGCCGCGAATAGATAAACGGTTTGAACAGCTCCAGCGCCATCTTTTTGGGCAGACCACATTGATGCAGTTTCAATTCGGGACCGGTCACAATCACCGAGCGGCCCGAGAAATCGACCCGTTTGCCCAGAAGGTTCTGACGGAAGCGACCCTGCTTACCTTTCAGCATGTCCGAAAGCGATTTCAGCGGCCGTTTGTTGGCCCCTGTAATCACCCGACCACGACGGCCATTGTCAAACAGCGCATCGACAGATTCCTGCAACATACGTTTTTCGTTACGCACAATGATGTCAGGCGCACGCAGTTCGATCAGACGTTTCAAACGGTTGTTCCGGTTGATCACCCGACGATATAGATCGTTTAGATCGGACGTCGCAAAGCGGCCACCATCCAGCGGCACCAGCGGGCGCAGTTCTGGCGGGATCACTGGCACAACGGTCATGATCATCCACTCAGGGCGGTTGCCCGATTCAATGAACGCCTCGACGATTTTCAAACGCTTGATGATCTTTTTCGGCTTCAACTCGCCGGTTGCCACAGCCAGATCGGCGCGCAGCGCTTCGGCTTCGCCTTCCAGATCAATCTGGCTCAGCATTTCGCGGATGGCTTCTGCACCGATACCGGCAGTGAACGCATCCATGCCATAGGCATCTTGCGCGTCCATGTGCTCTTCTTCTGACATCAACTGACCATAGATCAGGTCTGTCAGGCCGGGTTCGATCACCACGTAGTTCTCGAAATACAGGATGCGCTCCAGATCACGCAGCGTCATATCCAGCATCAGGCCAATACGCGATGGCAGTGATTTCAGGAACCAGATATGTGCAACGGGTGCGGCCAGTTCAATATGGCCCATGCGCTCGCGGCGCACTTTTTGCAGCGTGACCTCAACACCGCATTTCTCGCAGACAACGCCGCGATATTTCATCCGCTTGTATTTGCCGCACAGACATTCATAGTCTTTGATCGGGCCAAAGATACGCGCACAAAACAGGCCGTCACGTTCTGGTTTGAACGTGCGATAGTTGATGGTTTCGGGTTTCTTGATTTCACCGAAAGACCACGAAAGGATACGCTCGGGCGATGCCAGAGAGACCTTGATTTCATCAAACACCTTAGGGGGCGTCAGTGGGTTAAACGGGTTATTTGTCAGTTCCTGGTTCATTTTGATACCTCAAAAATTAGGTTGCGGATGGGTGGGGTGATGGGGCTTGCGCCCTAGTCTTCACCCTCCGCATCCAGGAGTTCCATGTTCAGGCCCAAACCGCGGACCTCTTTGACCAGCACGTTAAAGCTCTCCGGCACACCAGCCTCGAAATTATCCTCGCCTTTGACGATACTCTCGTAAACTTTGGTCCGGCCTGCAACGTCATCCGATTTCACTGTCAGCATCTCTTGCAGCGTGTACGCCGCGCCATATGCTTCCAGCGCCCAGACTTCCATTTCCCCGAAACGCTGACCACCAAACTGGGCTTTACCGCCCAGAGGTTGCTGCGTAACCAAGCTGTATGGACCAGTTGAACGGGCGTGGATTTTGTCGTCCACTAGGTGGTGCAGTTTCAGCAGATACTTCATGCCTACGGTCACAGGGCGCGAGAATTGCTCGCCTGTGCGGCCATCAAACAAGATCGACTGACCAGATGTGCTGAACCCTGCGCGGGTCAGCGCATCGTCAACGTCACCTTCTTTGGCACCGTCAAACACCGGTGTCGCAATCGGCACACCGCGCGTCACGTTGCTGGCGGCTGTCACCAGCAAATCATCATCCATGCCTTTGATGCCCTCATTATAGACATCTTCGCCATAGGCGACTTTCATCGCTTCACGCACAGGCGTCAGATCACCAGAGCGACGATAGCCCTGCAGCGCTTCGTCGATTTCCAGACCCAGACCGCGCGCGGCCCAACCCATATGGGTTTCCAGAATTTGCCCAACGTTCATACGCGACGGCACACCCAGCGGGTTCAGGCAGAAATCAACTGGCGTTCCATCAGCAAGGAACGGCATGTCTTCCATTGGAACAACGCGTGAAATCACACCTTTGTTCCCGTGGCGACCCGCCATCTTATCGCCCGGTTGCAGTTTGCGTTTCACCGCAATGAACACCTTGACCATTTTCATCACACCCGGAGGCAGATCATCGCCACGGCGAACCTTTTCAACCTTGTCTTCAAAACGGGCCTCGAGAACACGTTTCTGCGCCTCGTATTGCTCGTTCAGGGCTTCAACTTCGGCTGCGTCTTTCTCGTCACCCAGCGCCAGTTGCCACCATTGACCGCGCGACAGCATTTCCAGCAGTTCTTCGGTGATTTCCGATTTCGGCTTAACGCCTTTCGGACCTTTCACCGCAACCTTGCCAAGGATCATGCCACGCAAACGCCCGTAGGTGTTGCGGTCCAGAATGTGCAACTCGTCGTCACGGTCACGGGCAAGGCTTTCGACCTCTTCACGCTCGATTTGCAGGGCACGTTCGTCTTTTTCCACACCGTGGCGGTTAAAGACGCGCACCTCGACAACCGTGCCGAAATCACCCGGTTTGACCCGCAAGGAAGTATCACGCACATCCGAGGCTTTCTCACCAAAGATGGCACGCAGAAGCTTTTCTTCCGGTGTCATCGGGCTTTCGCCTTTCGGGGTGATTTTACCGACCAGAATATCACCTGGTTGCACTTCGGCGCCGATGTAAACAATACCGGCTTCATCCAGATTGCGCAGCGCTTCTTCGCCAACATTCGGAATATCACGGGTGATTTCCTCAGGGCCAAGTTTGGTGTCACGCGCCGCGACCTCGAATTCCTCGATGTGGATCGAAGTGAACACGTCGTCACGCACGATGCGCTCGGAAATCAGGATCGAATCTTCGTAGTTGTAGCCATTCCAAGGCATAAACGCGACGATGATGTTTTTACCCAGCGCCAGTTCACCCAGATCGGTGGAGGGCCCGTCGGCAATCACTTCGCCTTTGGTAACCTTGTCACCGACCTTGATCAGCGGACGCTGGTTGATGCAGGTGTTCTGATTGGAACGCTGGAATTTACGCAGACGGTAAATATCAACACCCGGATCACCGATTGTCAGATCTTCGGTCGCGCGGATCACGATGCGGTTGGCGTCGACTTGGTCGATCACCCCGCCGCGACGCGCCATGATAGCAGCGCCTGAATCGCGGGCCACGACTTCTTCGATACCAGTGCCAACCAATGGCGCTTCGGCCACCAGCAAAGGCACAGCCTGACGCATCATGTTTGATCCCATCAGGGCGCGGTTGGCGTCATCGTTTTCTAGGAACGGAATCAGCGATGCCGCAACCGAGACCAGCTGTTTCGGGCTAACGTCGATCAGATCGATGTTTTCACGCGGGCTGAGCAGGTAGTTGCCCGATTGACGACTGGACACCAAATCATTCTCGAACCGGCCCTTGTCATCAATATGCGCATTGGCCTGCGCCACAGTGTGGCGCATTTCCTCGGTGGCGGACATGTATTGAACATCATCCGTTACCTGACCATCGACAACCTTACGATAGGGCGTTTCGATAAAGCCGTATTTGTTCACACGCGCATATGTCGCCAGCGAGTTGATCAGACCAATGTTCGGACCCTCAGGCGTTTCAATCGGACACATGCGCCCGTAGTGGGTTGGATGCACATCGCGCACCTCGAAGCCAGCACGCTCGCGGGTCAGACCGCCAGGCCCAAGTGCGGACAGGCGGCGCTTGTGCGTCACCTCGGACAGCGGGTTGGTTTGGTCCATGAATTGCGACAATTGGCTAGAGCCAAAGAATTCACGCACCGCAGCCGCAGCCGGTTTGGCGTTGATCAAATCCTGTGGCATCACGGTGTCGATTTCGACCGATGACATACGCTCTTTGATTGCGCGCTCCATGCGCAGCAGGCCAACGCGATACTGGTTTTCCATCAACTCGCCAACGGAGCGCACACGACGGTTGCCAAGGTGGTCAATATCATCGACCTGGCCTTTGCCATCGCGCAGATCAACCAGCGCCTTGATGCAAGCCACGATATCTTCGCGGCGCAAGGTGCGTTGGGTGTCTTTGGCATCCAGTGCCAGACGCATGTTCATTTTTACACGGCCAACGGCGGACAGATCATAACGGTCGCTATCAAAGAACAGCGTGTCAAACAGCGCTGACGCGGATTCAACGGTGGGCGGCTCGCCCGGACGCATCACGCGGTAGATATCCATCAGGGCGGTATCGCGGCCCATGTTTTTATCCACGGCCATCGTGTTGCGCATGTATGGGCCGACGTTGATGTTGTCGATGTCCAGAATTGGCAGCTCGGTGATGCCCGCATCCAGCAGCTCTTTCAAGGTGCCGCCGATTACTTCGCCTGCTTTGTCCAGCTCTTCGGTCAGTTCGTCACCAGCCTCAACATAGATCGCGCCGGTTTCTTCGTTGATGATGTCTATGGCAACAAACTTGCCAAGGATCTGATCGATAGGCAGCAACAGGTCTTTGACCTTGCCCTCGTCGATCAGCTTCTTAACCGCGCGTGGCGTTACTTTCTTGCCGGCTTCGGCAATCACCTTGCCGGTTTTCGCATCCACCAGATCAAACACCGGACGGGTGCCGCGCACACGGTCAGGGAAAAACTTGGTGACCCAGCCTTTGTTCTTCTTCAGCTTGAAGCTCACGGTGTCGTAGTAGGCATCCATGATCTGTTCCTGGTCCAGCCCCAGCGCGTACAGCAGGGTGGTCACAGGCAGCTTACGGCGCCGGTCAATACGGGCAAAAACGATGTCTTTGGCGTCAAATTCAAAATCCAGCCACGAACCGCGATATGGGATAATGCGACAGGTAAACAGCAGTTTACCGGAACTGTGGGTTTTGCCTTTGTCGTGGTCAAAGAACACACCGGGTGAGCGGTGCATTTGGCTGACGATCACCCGCTCGGTGCCATTCACAACGAAGGTGCCGTTTGGTGTCATCAAAGGCATATCGCCCATGAACACGTCTTGTTCTTTGATGTCTTTAACCGATTTCGCGCCGGTATCCTCGTGGATATCAAACACGATCAGGCGCAAAGTTACCTTCAGCGGGGCCGAATAGGTCATGTCGCGTTGCATACACTCTTCGACATCGTATTTCGGTTTTTCCAGAACGTATTTCACGAATTCCAGAATGGCTGTTTCGTTGAAATCCTTGATCGGGAAAACCGATTGGAAAACGCCGTTGATACCTTCGCCATCCATTGGGGCCAGCTGATCGCCGGAATCAAGGAACAGTTTATACGAGGATTTCTGAACCTGAATCAGGTTCGGCATTTCCAGAACTTCACGGATTTTACCGTAATATTTACGCAGCCGCTTTTGGCCAAGATAAGATTGCGCCATCGGTATTGTCGCCTTTCACTTTGCTCGCGGGCACATTGGCTGTCGGGGCCACAGCTATGCGCCGCACACGCAACTGGATCATGGTCTATTCTCGCAAGCCTCCCATTGGCTTGCTCTCGAACCGTGAACCAAGTCTTAGAAAAGGCTTTTGCGGTTAAAGCCCTTACTAAGACAGGTTCGGCTGAACCCAAATTTCTTCGGATTCAGCCAGATTTTCAAACCAGCAGAGCGCCTTGGCACCCTGCCCCGAATTACTTCAGTTCGACTTCGGCGCCAGCTGCTTCCAGCTTGGCTTTGATCTCGTCTGCTTCGGCTTGGTCTACGCCTTCTTTGACAGCTTTGCCGCCAGCATCGACCAGGTCTTTTGCGTCTTTGAGGCCAAGACCAGTGATGGCGCGGACTTCTTTGATCACAGCAATTTTCGTTGCACCGGCAGACACTAGAATTACGTCGAATTCTGTTTGTGCATCGCCAGCGTCGCCACCAGCGTCACCACCACCAGCAACCATTACGGCGCCACCGGCAGCAGGCTCGATGCCATACTCGTCTTTCAGGATAGTTTTCAGTTCTTGAGCTTCGAGAAGGGTCAGACCCACAATCTCTTTAGCCATTTTACTCAGATCAGCCATTTTACTGTCTCTTTCGTTTTAGTTTGTGTTCCAACGTCATGGGGTATCCATACGCCGGCCTTTTCAATTGCTTAAGCAGCCTTGTCTTCAATCGTTGACAAGATACTGGCGATGTTGCTTGCAGGCGCGCCAATGGCACCGGCGATGTTGGAAGCAGGCGCACCAATACAACCAGCGATCGAGCTGATAAGCTCATCACGGGATGGCATTGCTGCGACGGCTTTAACACCGGCGACGTCAAGTGCGTTCTCACCCATTGCCCCGCCAAGGATCACGAAATTATCGTTTTCTTTGGCAAAACCGTGAGCAACCTTGGCCGCAGCCACAGGATCCTCGGAATAGGAAAGAACAGTCATACCCGTCAGAAGGTCACCAATGCTTGCGCAAGGCTTTCCATCAAGGGCGATTTTGGCGAGCTTGTTTTTGGCAACACGCACGGATCCACCTGCTTCGCGCATTTGCGCGCGCAGATCCTGCATATTCGCAACTGTAAGACCCGCGTAGTGGGACACCACTACAACGCCAGAGCTTTCAAAGATTTCGCCGAGTTCAGCGACTACGGCTTCTTTTTGTGCTCTATCCACAGTTTCACTCCAATTATGGAAGGGCTTCCCCTTCCGGCTCAGTTTGTGCCCCGTATCAGTGGGGCGTTTCGGGTCCAATTTCAGGGTCCCGAGGCCAAAATCACCCGAGGAAATCTCCTCGCATAAATCCGTCTCGCTTCCCATCTCAGGAAGGAATTAGCAGGTGTTACCCCAACCCTCCGTCTCGGACAGAACGTGGCCTTACGACCGCGCTAAATGATCCCCGTACATGCCGGGGATCAAATCTCTTAGTTGCCAGTGCCGCTGGCGATATCAACGGTCACGCTTGGGCCCATGGTCGAGCTCAACACGATTTTCTTCATGTATGAGCCTTTCAGGCCTGATGGCCGAACCTTGCTCACTGCGTCAATAAAGGCACGCACGTTTTCAACCAGCTTGGCCTCATCAAATGACGCTTTGCCAAGACCAGCGTGCAACACGCCCTCTTTCTCAACTTTGAACTGAACCTCGCCACCTTTGGCCGCCTCAACGGCTGCCTTCACATCCATAGTCACCGTGCCCACTTTGGGGTTTGGCATCAGGTTGCGGGGGCCAAGAACCTTACCCAGACGGCCAACGATTGGCATCATGTCAGGGGTGGCAATGCAGCGATCAAAGTCGATCTTGCCACTTTGCACAATTTCCATCAGGTCTTCGGCACCAACGATATCAGCACCAGCTTTGGTTGCTTCTTCGGCTTTGGCGTCACGGGCGAATACAGCCACGCGCATGGTTTTGCCTGTGCCGTTGGGCAGGGCCACAACGCCGCGGACCATTTGGTCAGCGTGGCGTGGATCAACACCCAGGTTCATGGCAATTTCGATGGTTTCATCAAACTTCGCGGTTGCATTCGATTTTACCAGCGCAACAGCTTCTTCAACTGTCAGGTCTGATTTACCGGCAAATGCGGCGCGAGCAGCTGCGGTACGTTTTCCTAGCTTGGCCATGATTACTTCACCTCGATGCCCATGGAGCGTGCGGACCCCATGATGATTTTTGCAGCCGCATCAATATCATTTGCGTTCAGGTCTTTCATCTTCGCCTCGGCGATCTCCTTGACCTGTGCCATTGTCACTGTGCCCACAACTTCACGACCAGGCAGGTTTGCACCTGATTTCAGTTTCGCAGCCTTGCGCAGGTAATAAGACGCCGGTGACGTCTTGATTTCCATGCTAAAGGATTTATCCTGATAGTATGTGATGATGGTCGGGCAAGGGGCACCCGGCTCAAGATCCTGCGTTTTCGCGTTAAACGATTTGCAGAATTCCATGATGTTAATGCCGCGCTGACCAAGCGCCGGACCCACGGGGGGGGACGGGTTCGCTTGACCTGCAGGCACTTGCAGCTTCATTGTGCCAGCCAGTTTTTTAGCCATTAGGCTTCTCCTACTTTCAACATTCCCACAAGCGCGCCTGCGGGGATTAGGGTTGCGTGGTCCGGCTCAACGGGCGCGCCCGCTTCACCTCCCACATCCGTCGTGTTTTTTAGCAAAACACGACGCTATTGCACTTAGGCTTCTTTGGTGACCTGAGTGAATTCCAGCTCGACCGGCGTAGCGCGGCCAAAAATTGATACGGTCACCTTCAGGCGACTGTTTTCCATGTCGACTTCTTCGACCATCCCGTCAAAGCCCTCGAACGGGCCGTCGGTGACAGCGACTTTTTCGCCGATGTCAAAGAAGATCAGGGTGCGCGGTGATTCTGCGCCCTCTTCTACACGGTTCAGCAATGCGTTTACTTCGGCGTCGCGCATCGGCATCGGGCGACCTTGCGGGCCTAAAAATCCGGTGACTCGGTTGATCGAGTTGATCAGGTGATAGCCCTGATCCGACATTTCCATCCGCACCAGAATATAACCTGGCATGAAACGGCGCTCGGCGGTAATTTTTTTACCGCGGCGAATTTCGATCACCTCTTCGGTGGGCACCAGAACTTCTTCGATTTCGTCCTGAAGACCAGCCTCATCGACAGCAACTTTTACCTGTTCGGCAATCTTTTTCTCGTAGTTCGAGAGAACGCTTACAGAATACCACCGCTTCGCCATGTTGCCTTCGCCCTTGTGCCTGCCGTGCATACGCACGGGAAAATTCAATTCTTTCAGACGGTTGCCCGCCTTCATCCAAAACAAAAAACAGCGCGCAACCCGAATCGCTGCACGCCTGTCTATGTGGTGACGCCCGATCTACATCCGAAACCCAATTGTTTCAAGTGCATAAGGGCATGATTATATCAATCAAACATTCCCAGCACTGCGGTCAAAGCCGAGCGGATTGACAGATCAACCAGCGAGAAAAAGATCGCAGTCAGCGCGGCCATGATGAAAACCATGATCGTGGTCAACAGCACCTCGCGGCGCGTGGGCCAAACGACCTTGGAAACCTCAGCACGAACCTGCTGGATAAACTGGATTGGATTAGTGCGTGCCATCTGGATGCCTTTAGGTTTGATAAAGGGTCAGATACGCCTTTAGCGCCGGGTTTTCAAGATATGAAAACCATATGAATCGCATATGAATTCCATATGACTAATTTCATATGCCCTTATCGGCGGCGGCGGCGCGGCTTTTTGGCCAAAAGCGGGGCTTGCATCGCCTCATACATGGCGAACAAATGTTCCACCCGTTCACGTTCGCTGTCAAACCCCGTGCGCCGATACATCCGGTCCACGGCGCGGTCATTGGCAATATGGGCACGGCGCAGATCGGCGGGCATCAGATCGGGATCATAAAGATCGGCCAAGGTCGCGTCGGGATGATTGGCGCGGGCATCGAGGATGGCTTGGGCCAAGGGGGCGAGTTTGGAGAGGTCGCCTTTTGGCAGCGGGAAGGTATTATAGACCAAGCCGATGGAATAGCGGTAATCTGATTTCAAGCGCCCCGCCACAGTGCGCATCCATGCCATGTGCATGGCAGAGGTGAGGATGGCGAAATCAGGAAGGGTGGTTTTTTCGGCAAAAATCACCGCATCGCTGGGAATGGTTGGTGGCAGTGACCACGCAAATGGAGTGTATTCACGCCGTTCAGAGCTAACACGCGGAACAATCACAAACGCACTTTCTGGAATTGCCTTACCCTCCAACAGCATCGGATAATCCGCCAGTTTCTGTGTTGCTGGCTTTTTGCTGGCAGCGCGAAATTCACGCACCCGATGAATCCTCTCGCGCAGATGTGGCATAGTTTTTAGGTCGGCAGGATTGGCGTCTTTCAAAAACAAAATCCAACGCTCTTTACCTTGCAAAAACTCCGCCGCACCGATGTAGGGGCGCAGGTATTTTTCCGCCATAGGTTCCAGCGCAAGGAAACCATCGCGTTCAGGGCCACGAAAAATCAGATGGCCGCCGTCAGTAGACTGTGCCCCACGCATCATCCTTGGCCTATCCGAAATTGGTTGGCTCATATCTCGCACCACCACATGCGGGTTTGCCATCCCACCTGCATCAAACAGATAGGGCGAAATCGCTTTGCAAGAGGTTTCCTCGGGTTCGCCTTTAATATCGGGATAGGTGAACAGGCGTTTGGTGGTGTGGGCGTGTTTGGGTTTTTCCAGGCCGATGCAGCCATGCAACCGAAAACGCCACCTAGGGGTTGAACACGCATTCAACACGCGCCGCTCCCGATTTAGTGAAAAATCCGTGTCGTTCCCTCACGAAGGCTTGGTTCGACCGTGACAAGCCTGCCGCCTAGATTGTACTCATAGAAAGGAAGGCCAAAATGCATAAAAAATTCTCAACCGGTCGCCGGTTTTTCCTAAAAGCAAGCGCCCTATCTGCTGTAACCCTCACCCCAGCGTTACGACCTGCAGCCGCTGCTACGAGTAATGGCAACAGCGGTTACACCTACGAAATCATTCGTACCGAGGACGAATGGCACACAAGACTAAACGACGAAGAGTTCCGGGTTTTACGTGAATTCAAAACCGAGAAACCTCACACCAGCCCCTACGCCGTCTCAACCGACAAGGGGACTTATGCCTGTCGCGGGTGTGATCTGGATATTTATGAATCATCATGGAAAGTTATTCTGGATAAAGGCTGGGTGTTTTTCAAGAATTCTATCACGGATTCGGTGCTCACCTCGATTGATGGCGGGCCAAGTGGTAGCAGCGTTGATAATCTAGGGCGGTTTTCAATGATTGAAGCCCACTGCCGTCGCTGCGGTAGCCACATGGGGCATATCCTGCTGGTTGATCGCGATGTGTTACATTGCATCAACGGAACCTCGCTTGTGTTTACGCCAGCATCTGCCTGACACAGCTTACCAACCATTCACACGAACAATTGCCCGGCCTTTGTGCCGGGCTTTTTTTATCGGTTGTTACTATGACCTGCCTAGTTGAAACAAATCTGTGGCGTTTACACGCATATCCTTGCGAAATCGGCTTTGAGATCACTCACCTGTGATGCACAAATTTATGGGGTTGTGAAACAAAGCGCTTAATCAATAAGCCGCTCCTGTTTCGGACACCGGCATCTGAAATACTATATGTAATCGTGATATTAATTACATTTTTTATTATTATTTATCAATTGATTGCGGGAGTAAATGATATTGGCATCACCCTGATCACTTCGCAATCACGCGAATAACGGGTCAATACAAATACCTGTGTGAAACCGTGTTCCATTTCGTGTTTTTACTTACTGCTCACCACTGCCCAAATTGATGTTACCGGCAAGAAACCCGGTGAATACGAAACCAACGATCATACGATCAACAAAAAGGATATGACTATGAAAAACACTATCGCAACAATCGCTACTGTCGCCACGTTGTCACTTGGCTTTGCCGGTTCTGCTTTTGCAATGGAAAATGAACTGAACATGCTGACGGGTTCTGTTTATAACTCGCTGCGCTCCATGGGGCTGCCGACCGAGAATATTGGCAATTTGACTCTTGCCCAGATCGCACAAATTCAGGCCTTTATCGACCAAGAAGAAGGCATGGGCAAAGTTCAGCAAATCAAAAAAATTCTGGCTGAAGCCGAGTAACAGTCAACTGACATCTAACAGCCCAGTGTCGCGCCCCAGTGGCGCGGCACTTTTTTGTGCAAGCATTTTGCGACAATGTCCTGGCAGGGGCTGAGGGACTCGAACCCACGACCCTCGGTTTTGGAGACCGATGCTCTACCAACTGAGCTAAACCCCTAGGACCGAGAGTGGGATTACGGCACATACCGACTGGAATCAAGGACCAATGGCAAAGAAACGCATATTGCACAAAAGACTATGGCATTCCCCCAATACTGTTACCGTCCCAAATTTCCGGTTCAGGTTGCTGTGATCTGGATATGGCCAACACTTTACATCTCTGTGACAATAACCGGACTGCGTTAATCCCCTTGTGAGTTGATTTGTCAGTGCCGCGTCGACATATAAGAGTTAATGGAAAACAACTATCGAGCCATAGGAGACAATATGAAAAACCTCGTCACAGCGGCTATAATCGCGCTGGTATCCAGCACTGGTGCGGCTTCTGCAGCGGCCTCGTTCGACACCCTTGAAATTCAGGGCTATGCATCAGGCGCCGATTTATCGACATTGTCTGACCGCCAGGTCCAAATGCTACTGTTGATCATTCATGGTAATGACAAAGAAGGCCGGAAATACCAACAGGTTCGCAGTTTTTTGTTACGAGCCGAGGGTGGCTCATTTCTGAACAAGCTGTTCAAATAAAAAGACCGCCCCGAAAGGCGGCCTGAGTTTTTTCCATTGGTCTGTCGACAATCAGTTGCGGCAAACACCTGCTTGATAGCTCCCGACATTGCGGATCACGGCGCTATCGGGTGCTTCTACTCTATGCCCGCTCAACTCACTCTGTAGCACGCGAACCATCAGATTACTTAGCTTGGTAACGCGGTAGCAGGAAATCGTCGGCTCGGCGTGCCCATTTCCAACCCCGCTGTCATCGGTCAGAAACAGATAGCGCCCGTTGGTTTGAACCGCGGCCTGACGCATCAGATATTCCGATTCAGCCGCCACCCCGCTGGCGCCCAGCCCAAAGATTTGCACATTATTCTTGGCGGCGCGACGGGCTGCTTCCAGATAGGTGCGGGCATCACGATCATGCGGCGGCGCGTCGGCAATGTGAAACATCAGCCGTTCGCCCTTGCCACGCCGCCAATTCAAGCCAGCGCCAGCCGCAAGGGCTGCTGCGGCTGCTTCTGGATAATCACCGCCCCCATTGGCATCCTGTTTACGCAACCACCCCACCATTTCAGACTGGCGCGAGGTAAAGCCATAGTTTTTCACCACATAGTCATCCCCGTCGTCGCGGTAAACAATCAGGCCATACCGGATATCCACCCCTGGTGCGCTGCGTTGTGCGGCCCGCACTATACCGCGCAATTCGCGGGTCAGCCAATCCAGCTCATCCGACATGCTGCCGGTGGTATCGACAACAAAGGCCAAATCAAGGAAATCAGGTTTCCTGTTCCCCGCAAAAGGGAGCACGATTTTCTTGCGCCCGCCTGTGCTGGAAATTTTCCGCACGACGACATCGCCCTGCCCTTGCGGGAATGCACGCAATTCAACCGCACCTAAACGCCCCGCGCCATGCACGGCAGGAAATACGGTTATGTTGCCATCTACGCCGGAATAACCGCTATAGAATGGCGATGAGGCGCCGGGTTTTCGCAATGTCACCCGCACACCCGGGGCCGGTTTCCCGTTCGGGCCTGTCAGCCGTGCTATAACGGGACTGGACAGGTTGGCTGCTGGTAGCTTTGTCGTGCGCCGCGCTTTGTTCAGGTATAGCTGAAACGCGGCCACGTTCAGGGTATCATCAATGTCGCCTGCGGTGATAACGCCGGTTCTGGGCGCGCTGCGTGATGCTGTGATGGGGGAGGTTGGCGGCGGGGCAACTATGATTTTTGACCTTGCCGCATCGCCCGCCATAACCGGCGAGGCCATAGCGGATTCCTCTGCTACAGGCGCTTCAACCATGGCCGCGTCTTCAAACCCAGCGGGGCTACAGGCTGCCAACAATCCTGCCGTGCAATACAGAAACGGTTTGATAACGTCCCTTAATTTCATCGGAAATCCTAATGGCTTTATTCTTTGTAACATCTGGTTACTCCATTAATGTGTAATTAACACATATACCTACCACCTTGCGGCGTCAATCACAATGTGTATATTGCACATTATGTTAAATCCACTTGACCCGCTTTTCTCTGCCTTTGCCCGCCTGACCGTGGCCCGTGGCATCCTGTTTCCCGATTTGATCGAGCGCCTAAAGCGCCACTATATCGAGGCCGCCAAATCAATGACCGACGGTAAAATTACCGACAGTCGCCTTTCGGTGCTGACCGGATTGCAACGGCGGGATATTGTCAGGCTTCGGGAATTCAGCGCTGAATCCGAAAAACCCAATCATCTGGCACGGTTGGTGGCGCTTTGGCAGACCGAAGCCGCTTACAATTCTTCTGGTCATCCAAAAGACCTGCCCAAAAACGGCTCTGAACCATCGTTCGAGGCATTGGCCCGCATCGTACGCAAGGATGTGCATCCACGCACGATGCTGGACATGCTGGTTGCGACAGGAACCGTGGCAATAACCGATGATCAATGCGTGCAGCTGGTTCAAACCTCGTATCAGCCGCTTTCGGGGTCCGAGGATCAACTTGCCTATCTTGCGCATAATTTTGGCGACCACTTAAGTGCGGCGACGGACAATGTGCTGGGCCAAACCCCGCCGCATTTTGAACGGGCCGTGCATTACACAGACCTGACCAGCGCCCAGATTGATGAGTTGAAGACCGATTTCAACGCTGGGCAAATGGCGCTGCTGGAACAGCTCAGCCAAAAGGCTGCGGCAATGAAGAAATTGCCATCTGATAACGCTCACGATAGGTTCAGGGCCGGGGGCTATTTCTATCACACGTCAAAAGGCAAATCATGATGCGTAATATTGTCAGAATAGGCATTACCGTAACCCTGTTGGGGCTGTCTGCCTGTAGCCAGAAGAATGAGAGCATGGGCGAGGTCGCCGCTGCCGCACCCGTCGTTGTTGAGGGCACCGCTGATCTAGAACGCAAAAGCGACTGCATAGCAACGGATATGGATGATGGCATTGGCGGCACAGGATGCCCCGTCATTGACTAACATCATGGCGATACTGATCGCAGATCACTCAGCTTTGCTGCACTGATCGCGAAAACGTTTTCTTCAATCGTTTCTATTGGCCAATCCCACCAACGAATTTCCAGTAGCGCCTGAACCACGTCATGTTCAAACCGCATACGCACCACCTGTGCCGGATTGCCCGCTACAATCGCATAGGGCGCCACATCACTGGTCACAACAGCACCGGCCCCGACGATAACCCCGTCCCCAATGGTCACCCCCGGCATGATCTTAGCCTCATGCCCGATCCAGACATCATTACCGATAACGGTATCGCCCCGCTCTGCGTTTTCTATGGCATAAGCCCCCATTGTTTCAGGCGTAAAGATTGCAAACGGATAGGTCGAAAACCCCCGCATCGGATGATTGGCCGAACTGGTGATGAACAAGACGCCATTGGCGATCTGCCCGAACTTCCCGATCAGCAACCGCTCGGGCGCGCCCTCGTACAGATATGGCGCTATGCGCGAGGCAAAATCATCAACCGGCTGAAAGCTGTTGAAATATGTGTAATCGCCTACCTCGATATTCGGGTGATCTATGACCTGGTTCAGATAAACAAGGTTCTGCAGGATTGTGCCATCGGGCAAGGTGACGGGGTGCTGCGCGTCCGCAGCCAAAAACGGGCGTTTCATGGGGATAGCCTTTCTGATTGAAATTACGGTCTGATCAGATTGCTAGTGATCCATGTCGCCCTCCACTGGTTGCACTCAGTATAATTCGGCCCGCAAAAAAGAAAAGCCGGTTTAACGCGCCCTTTTACAGAGCAGATCTCAAAACATTTACAACCCATTGTCATTAATCCGGCCTGATTTGTGATCATCGGACCCTACTGCACCGTGTATAATCAAAGTAAGCCTTTTGCGAATGAAGTGGAGCACCCCATGAAACAGAAGCTCGTTATTGCTGTGGTTTTTATGCTGCTGGTGAGCGGTTGCGACACAGCAAGATCGGCAGCGCCCCCCTTTAACATCGCTGAAATCCGCCGTTATGCACCGGGAACGGATGTGTCTGCATTAAGCAATGGCCAAATACATACCGCATTGGCGATTATCCATAACGGGGATGATAGCGAAGGCAAGAAAGCACTTTGGGTGCAGTCCTATCTTCGAAAACCGCGCCGATAGAACTCTGATAACCGTGTGCTACGCGTGAAAAAGGCCGCCATACGGCGGCCTGATCCATTCTTTTTGGTTTTCATTTTATTCGATAATTTTAGACACCACACCGGCACCCACAGTACGGCCGCCTTCGCGGATCGCAAAGCGCAGGCCGTCTTCCATGGCGATCGGCGCGATCAGCTCAACTTCGAACTTCAGATTG
>NZ_JBSMEZ010000105.1:0-15165 GCF_056498605.1 Profundibacter sp. | reverse complement strand
CGACAATTCCAACTCGTCTACTTTCTTCAGCAGCAGCGGGTTGAATTCCAGACCGTCATCTTCTTCTTGACGGTTGGCCGCTTCCGGTTCGTCAAAGTTCACAAAGATCGACAGCTGATCCTGCAGGATACGCGCAGCAAAAGCCACGGCATCATCCGGTGTGATGGACCCGTCTGTTTCCAGTTTCAGTGTCAGTTTGTCATAGTCCAGAACCTGACCTTCGCGGGTTGGCTGAACGTCATAAGACACCTTGCGAACCGGCGAATAGATCGCATCGATCGGGATCAGGCCAATTGGCGCATCTTCCGGACGGTTCTTATCGGCGGCAACATAACCATTGCCAGTGTTCACAGTCAGTTCCATGAACAAATCAGCGCCATCATCCAGCTGACAGATAACGTGCTCTTTGTTCAGAACCTCGATACCGGCACTTTCGGAAATGTCGCCAGCAGTCACAACCATCGGGCCTTTGGCCGAAATCGACAGGCGTTTAGGGCCGTCAACCTCCATCGACAGCGCAACACCTTTCAGGTTCAGAACGATGTCTGTCACGTCTTCGCGTACACCGGCGATGGTGGTGAATTCGTGCAATACATTATCGATCTGAACGCTTGAGATCGCAGCGCCTTGCAGGCTGGACATCAGCACACGCCGTAGCGCGTTGCCCATGGTCAGACCAAAACCGCGCTCCAGCGGTTCGGCCACTACAGTGGCCTGCGTTGCAGGGTTAGCACCCGGTGTTACAACCAGTTGCGTTGGCTTAATCAGTTCTTGCCAATTTTTGTGGATCATGTGTGTCGCCTCCATTCAAGTTTTCGGATCATGTCCCAGTCCGAAAACGCCCGAGGTAAAAATGACGAACCCGAACTGCCGAATAACCCCGACAGTCCGAGCGTAGAGAGTAAGTTAGACGCGGCGCCGTTTTGGTGGCCGACATCCGTTGTGCGCAATTGGTGTTACATCACGGATCGATGTGATGTTCAGACCGATTGCAGCAAAAGCGCGCAGCGCTGATTCACGACCCGAACCCGGACCCTGAACTTCAACTTCCAGCGTTTTAACGCCATGCTCTTGTGCTTTTTTGCCAGCATCCTCGGCTGCCATCTGCGCCGCATAAGGCGTAGATTTACGCGAGCCCTTAAAGCCCATTGTGCCAGCAGACGACCATGCAATTGCGTTGCCTTGAACGTCCGAAATCAGGATCTTGGTATTGTTGAACGATGAATTAACATGTGCAACACCAGAGGCGATATTCTTGCGGACTTTTTTCTTTGTGCGTGTCTTTTCGCGTGCCATTGATCAAACCCTCCTATTTCTTCTTACCGGCAATAGCCCGTGCAGGGCCTTTGCGAGTACGAGCGTTGGTGTGGGTGCGTTGACCGCGGACAGGCAGGTTACGGCGGTGGCGCAGGCCACGATAGCAGCCAAGGTCCATCAGACGTTTGATGTTCATCTGGATTTCACGGCGCAGGTCACCTTCAACGGTGAAGTTAGCGTCGATATGTTCGCGGATGGCCAGAACCTCGGCATCGGACAGTTCGTTAACACGACGGGTTGCGTCGATTTTAACGGCTTCACAGATGCTTTCGGCTGATGTTTGGCCAATACCAGTGATATAAGTCAGGGCGATCGGGACCCGTTTATGGGTCGGGATATTTACGCCGGCAATACGTGCCACGTGTCACATTCCTTTTTGTTGCGGTTCCGTAATTCCGGAACCTTTTTTCACAACCAAAGCCCGAAGGATTAACCTTGCGGGCCGTCGTTGAATTCCAATTTCATGCTGCACAAACCGTCGCTTGATCAAACATGATGATTCTATCATCGATAGTGTCGTGATTTATGGCGTTTTTAGGGGGTGGTCAAGGGGGCACGCCACTTAGTTTAACGCTTTGGCAATCTCGGTTGCGACTTCCTCGATTTCACCCAGCCCGTTTACCGACCGCAAGTCGCCTTTGGCATAGTAATACCCGATCAACGGCGATGTCTTTTTGTAATATTCCATCAGCCGTGTACGCAGGGATTCCTCATTATCATCGGCGCGACGCTTCATGTCGCTTTGACCACATACATCACACACATCGGCAACTTTGGGCTGCTTGGTTTCGTCGTGATACACCTCGCCGCAATTGCCGCAAGTGAAACGACCGGTGATCCGTTTCACCAGCGCATCATCATCGACGCGCATTTCGATCACAGCGTCCAGCGTTTTGCCGTATTTGGTCATCAGCTCGCCCAAAGCATCGGCCTGTGGCAATGTGCGCGGGAAGCCGTCAAAGATAAAACCACCTGCATTGTCGCCTTGAAGCTTTTCCTCGATCAAACCGATCACGATTTCATCTGTTACCAATTCACCCGCCGCCATCACTTTGGCCACACGCATCCCCATCTCGGTCCCGCTATCTTTGGCTTCGCGCAACATATCCCCAGTAGAGAGCTGGATCATGTTGCGTTCTTCAACCAAACGTCTTGCTTGTGTGCCTTTGCCAGCACCGGGTGGCCCGAGAAGGATAATGTTCATTTTCTGCTAGTCACCTTATTGCGGCGTTTCTTGCCGCGCAGTTGCGACTTCTCGATCAGACCCTCGTATTGTTGGGCCAGCATATGTGATTGCACTTGCTGGATTGTATCCATCGTAACCGAAACCACAATCAGAACGGACGTGCCGCCAAAATAGAATGGGATCGCGAACTGGCTGCGCAGGATTTCCGGCAGTAACGCAACAGCCGCCAGATAAGCCGAGCCAAGCACCAACAGGCGCGTCACAACGTAATCCAGATATTCAGCGGTCTTTTTACCGGGGCGAATGCCGGGCACGAAACCGTTCTGGTTTTTCAGATTGTCCGCCACATCATCGGTTTTGAACGCCACGTTGTAGGTGTAGAAAAACGTAAAGAACACGATCATCGCGGTGAAGAACAACAGATACAGCGGTTGCCCTGGGCCAAAGTAGGCCAGAATGGTCGACATCACAGGTCCGGTTTGCTGCCCCGAAAAAGTGGCAATCGTTGTTGGCAACAGCAACAAGGAGGAGGCGAAAATCGCGGGAATCACACCAGCGGGGTTCACCTTGATCGGCAGGTGCGAATTGCTGCCGTCATAGACTTTCATCCCGACCTGACGGCGCGGATATTGAATATGGACCTTGCGCAAGGCACGTTCCATGAACACCACAAAGGCAATCACTGCAATAACCATCACAATCACCGCGACAATCACAGCAGGGCTGATGCTGCCCGAACGGCCTTGGGCCAAAAACTGTGCGATGGCTGCCGGAATTTCAGCAACAATACCGACAAAGATGATCAGCGAGATGCCGTTACCAATGCCGCGAGCGGTGATTTGCTCACCCAGCCACATCAGGAACATGGTGCCGCCGACCAGTGTAATCACTGTGGCCGCTTCAAAATACAGCCCAGGTGTGTGGGCGAGCCCGCCAGCCTCGAGCGATTTGGCCAGACCGAATGCTTGGAACGTCGCCAGCAATACAGTGCCGTAACGGGTATATTGGTTGATCTTCTTGCGGCCCTGCTCGCCTTCTTTTTTCAATTGCTCCAGCGGTGGCCACATGGCCGTCAGCAGCTGGATGATGATTGATGCAGAAATGTAGGGCATAATCCCGAGGGCAAAAATACCCATCCGGCCAAGCGCGCCACCGGTGAACATTTGCAGCATACCACCAAGGCCGCCGGAAACATCGGCCATAAAGTTCCTCAGGGCAGCGCCATCAATCCCGGGAACCGGAATAAACGTGCCAAGGCGGTAAACCATCAACAAGCCAATAGTGAAAATGATGCGCGAGCGGAGTTCGCCGGATTTGGCAAAAGCGCCCCAGCTCATGTTGGCTGCCATTTGTTCTGCTGCGGATGCCATATAGGGCCTCGTTATTAAATGATAACGCCGCCTAACCGGTCTTCCGGTTGGCGGCGTTAGGAAAACTTAAATCTATGTAAGCGCCCACAAGGTCGCCTTCAAGGGATTATTCAGCTTCAGCCGCCGCCTTTGGCGCTGTTGTGACCTTAAGTGAACCACCGGCCTTCTCGACAGCTTCAATCGCGGCCTTGGATGCGCCGGTTACTTCCAGCTTCACTTTGGATGTGATCTCGCCTTTGGCAAGGAGACGCACACCGTCCAAGATGCGGCGCACAACGCCAGCTTCCAGCAATACTTCTTCGGTGATCGCTTTCTTGGCGTCCAGTTTTTTGGCGTCGATGAATTTTTGCAGTATTTGCAAGTTCACCACGGCAAAGCTTTTGCGGTTACGGCTGTTGAAACCGCGCTTTGGCAGACGTTGGTAGAGGGGCATCTGGCCGCCTTCATACCCATTAATCGCCACACCCGAACGGGATTTTTGACCCTTGATACCACGACCACCGGTTTTACCAGTGCCCGAACCTGGGCCACGACCAATACGTTTGCGGGGTTTCGTTGCGCCATCATTATCGCGCAGTTCATGCAGTTTCATTTCGCTCTCTCCTTGCCGGATATGGTCGCGAGCGTAAGGACCAACCACGGCTTCAATGTTTCATACGGTGGCAATAGACTCACCACTGGGCGCGTATAGACGGATGCAGGGCGTGGGGCAAGCATCAATCCAGTGCGTCAATCATTTCGGCCAAGTGTCCGATGCGTTCATTGATGTCAGCGTTAAGTTCTTCCAGTTCAAGCTTAAGGCTCTTCTTGGTGGCGCTCATACGCTTGTCATCGGCCAATAGGGAATCCAGCTCGGCAATAGCCCGCCCCAGTATCGGCGAAATATCAAAGCGGATAGCCTCGGCACCGCGCAGCTCGGATCCTGGCATCGGCTTGCTGACGCGTTTGAACTCATAACGCCGCCGTTTGGGCAAAAATGAATTTTTCGGGCGCCGGTAATTGATCTTCAAAACGTCCATATCTTCGGCGACATGCACGGTAGTATACCCAATGATTTGCTCGGGGTTAAGCACACCCATTTCGGCCAGATTCGGAGTTTCGGTTTTCATATGGCTATCCCTTGTTGGTAATTACGTTTTTTTGTTTCCCGCGAGACTAACCCGTTCTCGCATTGAAACAACCGGTAATCATGTTTTATATTTTTTGGTGTGTAAATCTATTCGGCTTCACGCGCCGCCATTGCCGCCAGCGTGTCCTTTTCGCGTTCAACCGCTGCCAGCACGATACGGGCCGTTTCTGGCGGCAGGTCCAGCGCCAGTGCGGCGGCATGGCCGTGACTGGACATCTTGCGCAGTGTTTTACCAACGATATCGATCAGTTTGTCGTCGTCATAGTCGGAAAACTTGGTAACGAAATCGTCCCAGTAATACTCCAGAAACACCACATCGACGACATTTTCCAGCGCTTGCGAGTCCGTGTCCCGTTTTAGCCGCTCTTTGCGAAGGAAAGTACCAACTAGCGCGATGTCATCGGCGCTGTAGCCGTTGTCAGTCATGATGCCACCAACCAATTCGGCGTGTAGCTGGCGCATTCCCAGACGCCATTTTTGATAGCCTTCCTTGTTTCTGGGAACGGTGTCACGCGGGATTTGCCAGCGGCGGATATGCTGAGCCCGTGCCGCAATGCGCAGCAGTTCCGACGCATCGGGGTACATCCGGTGCATGGTTTCGGTCATCCGGTCGGCGTAGACGGTTTCAAACGGGTGGTCGGTGCCGCCCACGGTGATCTGTCGCGGGTCTTCGGCGTTCACGGCGTCAATTGCTTTGATCACGGCGTTGAATTGCTCGGTTGGGGTGAAAGGCATTTTGGTCTCTCCTGATTCTGCGCAAGGAGCACTATAGAGGATGCACGGCCATGAGGAAGAGTATCCTAGCCAAAAAAAACACCTCGGGGAAACCCGAGGTGTTTTTTTTGGCTGCCGCAGCCGAAATCTTTGGAAGATTTCGAACCGTTTTCTTTCAAAGAAAACGCTTACCCGCGTTCCTCGATGATTTTCACCAGATGCGGGATCTTGTCGACCATACCGCGAACGGCAGGTGTGTCTTCAAGCTCGCGCTCTTTGTGCATCTTGTTCAGACCCAAACCCACCAGTGTCTGGCGCTGTTTGGCCGGACGGCGGATTGGCGAGCCGATTTGTTTTACAACAATAGTTTTAGCCATCTAACCAGCCCTCCCTATGCTTCTGCCGGTGCGTCAGCAGCCGGTTTATCAGCAGGTTTGCCCAGAATGTCGGCAACCTTTTTACCACGACGCTGTGCAACATTGCGCGGGCTGGATTCTTTTTTCAGACCGTCCATTGTTGCGCGGATCATGTTGTAAGGGTTTTGTGAGCCAAGAGATTTGGCCACAACATCCTTAACACCGAGCATTTCGAACACAGCACGCATCGGACCACCGGCAATAATACCAGTCCCTTCAGGTGCAGAGCGCATAACCACTTTGCCAGCACCGTGACGACCGTTGATGTCGTGGTGCAGCGTGCGGCCTTCGCGCAGCGGCACACGGATCAACTGACGCTTGGCCTGCTCCGTTGCTTTGCGGATCGCTTCGGGAACTTCTTTGGCTTTACCTTTGCCAAACCCGACGCGGCCCTTTTGATCACCAACAACCACAAGGGCTGCGAAACCAAAGCGCTTACCACCCTTAACGGTTTTGGAAACGCGGTTGATCGCAACAAGACGATCGGCGAATTCTGGGTTTTCATCACGATCGCGACGACCACCCCGATTATTATCTCTAGCCATAAACTCGTCTCCTAAAACTTGAGGCCGCCTTCACGGGCAGCGTCGGCCAAGGCCTTGACTTTACCGTGAAAGAGGAAGCCGCCGCGATCGAAATAACATTCCGACACTTTGGCTTTCTTTGCGCGTTCTGCAATCGCAGCGCCAACTTTGGCGGCCGCTTCGACGTTGTTTTTGCCAACCACGCCCAAGGCTTTTTCCATAGTGGAAGCCGAGGCCAGTGTGACGCCGTTTACATCGTCGATCAGCTGAACGCTGATGTTTTTGTTGCTGCGGTGAACGGAAAGGCGCGGACGCCCGTTCGCTGATCTGCGCAACCTGTTCCGAACGCGCAGGCGGCGTTTCTGAAACAGAACTCTTTTACTGTTTGCCATACCCTTGGTCCTTACTTCTTCTTACCTTCTTTGCGGAAGATATATTCATCTTTATACTTGATGCCCTTGCCCTTATAGGGCTCCGGTTTACGCCAAGCGCGAATTTCCGCAGCAATCTGACCAACACGCTGGCTATCAATACCCTCAATGATGATTTGAGTTTGCTTTGGAACAGTGACCGTCACATCGGACGGCACCTCAAAGTTAACGTCGTGTGACAGACCAAGCGTCAGCTTCAGGATATTGCCCTGCAGCGATGCCCGATAACCGATGCCGTTCAGTTCCAGCTCTTTCTTGAAGCCTTCTGTCACGCCAGTCACCAGATTTGCGACCATCGTGCGGCTCATGCCCCACTGTTGGCGCGCACGTTTGGATGACCCGCGTGGCTTAACCGAAACAACCTCGCCATCGATGGTGAGTGTCACATCGTCCGTTGCTGTAAAGCTAAGCGTGCCTTTGGGCCCCTTAACTTCGATAGTCTGACCTGACAGGGATGCGCTAACACCGCTTGGCAGATCGACCAGTTTTTTACCAATTCTCGACATATCGTTCCCCTAGAATACGGTGCAGAGCACTTCGCCGCCAATATTGGCATTGCGTGCAGCAGCATCCGACATCACGCCCTTGGACGTGGAGACAATCGAGACACCAAGGCCCTGACGGACTGTTGGGATCTCTTTGACGCCCATGTAAACGCGACGGCCGGGGGTCGAAACCCGCTTCAGTTCACGAATGACAGGGGTGCCATCGAAATATTTAAGGCTGATTTCAATCGCCGGATGGCCATCGGCCCCGGTGGTTGGTTCATAGCCACGAATGTAGCCTTCATCAGCCAGCACATCCAACACCCGAGCGCGAAGCTTGGAGGCAGGTGTGATGACGGTGGACTTACCGCGCATCTGGGAATTCCGGATACGGGTGAGCATGTCGCCGATAGGATCGTTCATATCATTCTCTCCCTTACCAGCTAGATTTAACCAAGCCGGGGATTTGGCCGTTCGAGCCAAGTTCCCGCAGCGCGATCCGCGATACTTTGAACTTACGATAGTAAGCATGAGGACGACCCGTCAGCTGACAACGGTTATGAAGCCGTGTTGCCGATGAATCGCGCGGTAGTTTTGCCAGTTTCAAAGTCGCCTTAAAGCGCTCTTCCATTGGTTTGCTTTCGTCTCTTACGATCTCTTTCAGCGCGGCCCGTTTAGCGGCATATTTTGCCACCAACTTTTGGCGCTTCAGTTCACGTTCAACCATTGCTTTTTTAGCCATGTTCTAACTCCTACGCGCTCAGCTTACGAAAGGCATGTTGAGTGCTTTCAACAATGCCTCCCCTTCCGCATCAGTCTTTGCGGTGGTCGCGATTACGATGTCCATTCCCCAGATTTCGTCGACTTTATCATAGTCAACTTCGGGGAAAACGATGTGCTCTTTCAGACCCATTGCATAGTTGCCACGGCCGTCAAAGGATTTCGCGGAAATACCACGGAAATCCCGGACGCGGGGCATTGCAACAGTGATCAGGCGGTCCAGAAATTCATACATCTGGTTGCCACGCAGCGTAACTTTGACACCCAGCGGCATATCTTCACGAACCCGAAAGCTTGCGACAGATTTTTTCGCCTTGGTGATCACGACCTTCTGGCCGGCAATCGCCGTCAATTCAGCCTCGGCTGATTTGATTTTCTTGGTGTCTTTTACAGTTTCGCCGATGCCCATGTTCAGCACGATTTTATCGAGTCGCGGGATCATCATATCGTTTTTGTAAGAAAACTGTTCTTTCAACGCGGCACGAACGGTGTCTTTATACAGCACCTTCATGCGCGGGGTGTATTTTGCAGTATCCAGCATTATACAGTCTCCCCTGTTGTTTTGGCGAAACGAACCTTTTTGCCGTCTTCCGTACGGAAGCCAACGCGGGTTGCTTTGCCTTTGCTATCGATCAGCGCCAGATTGGACAGTTGGATCGGCATTGCTTGCGGAACGCGGCCCCCCTGTGCATTCTGGGATTGCTTAACGTGACGGATGGAAACATTCACACCGTCAACGATGGCTTTACCGGTTGACGGAGCAACGGACGAAATCTCGCCCTCTTTGCCTTTGTCCTTACCGGTCAGCACGACGACCTTGTCGCCCTTTTTCAATTTAGCAGCCATGTTACAGCACCTCCGGAGCAAGCGAGATGATCTTCATGAAGTTCTTCGCGCGTAACTCACGAACAACTGGCCCAAAGATACGGGTGCCCAGTGGCTCGTTTGCGTTGTTGAGGATAACCGCCGCATTGGTGTCAAAGCGGATGGCAGTGCCGTCTTCGCGACGGACTTCTTTGGCGGTGCGCACAACGACGGCCTTACGGACGTCGCCTTTTTTCACGCGACCACGCGGGATGGCTTCCTTTACCGAAACGACAATCACGTCGCCAACGGATGCGTATCTACGCTTGGAACCACCCAGAACCTTGATGCACTGAACACGGCGAGCGCCGCTGTTGTCAGCCACATCTAGATTGGTCTGCATCTGGATCATTTGATGTCTCCCGACCTTTGGGGGGCGTTATTGCCTGATCCCCAGGGTTTCGATTAACTGAAAACTGTTAGCTTACTCGGCCAACACTTCCCAGCGTTTCGTCTTTGAAATTGGCTTACATTCCTGAATGCGGACTTTGTCACCAACATTAAAAGCATTCTTTTCATCGTGGGCCCGATATTTTTTGGACTTACGAATGGTTTTCTTCAAAACAGGGTGCGTAAAGCGACGTTCAACAGAAACCGTTACGGTTTGCTCGTTTTGGTTGCTGGTTACGGTGCCAGTAAGGATACGTTTGGGCATATTACTAGGCTCCTATTCTTCGGACGCTGCGGCGGCAGCTTTTTCATTGAGAATTGTTTTAACACGGGCCGCATCACGGCGTGCGCTGCGCATACGTGCAGTGGCTTCCACTTGGCCAGTGGCCTGTTGGAAACGCAGGTTAAACGATTCTTTTTTCAGGCTTGCCAGCTCTTCTTGCAGCTGGTCAGGCGTTTTATCGCGTAGTTCATTGGCGTTCATCGCCCATATCCTTTCAACATCACCAGAAGGCCCCCAAATGGGTCACCCTGATTCTAGTGGAGATCATAGTGAAAGGGCTGCTTTATCCCTCATTTTGAGATATAGCAACCCTTGTATGCAGGGCGGGGGTTAACCCGTCATCGCTTTACCAATCTTCACGAACGATCGTGCGGGTTTTCACCGGCAGTTTCATTGCCGCCAAACGCAACGCTTCACGCGCCACAGCATCGGTCACGCCGTCAATCTCGAACAATACGCGGCCAGGTTTAACCTTGGCGGCCCAGAAATCGACAGAACCTTTACCTTTACCCATCCGAACCTCGGTTGGCTTAGAGGTGACAGGGGTGTCTGGGAAAATACGGATCCAGACACGGCCTTGACGTTTCATGTGACGGGTCATCGCACGACGTGCAGCCTCGATCTGACGGGCTGTGATGCGCTCTGGTTCAATGGTTTTCAGACCATATGTGCCAAAGTTCAGGGTGGAGCCGCCTTTTGCTTCGCCGCGAATACGGCCTTTGTGCATTTTGCGGAATTTAGAACGCTTTGGTTGTAGCATATCTCATACCTCCTTAGCGACGGCCGCCAGCACCACGTGGTGCAGGGCCTTGCTGGAGTTGCTCTAGCTTACGGTCACGCGCTTGTGGATCGTGTTCCATGATCTCGCCTTTGAAGATCCAGACTTTAATCCCGATGATGCCATAGGCAGTCATCGCTTCTGCGTGTGCGTAATCGATGTCGGCGCGCAATGTGTGCAGCGGCACACGACCTTCGCGATACCATTCTGTACGCGCGATCTCGGCACCGCCAAGACGACCCGCGACATTCACACGAATGCCAAGGGCACCCATACGCATGGTAGTTTGAACTGTACGCTTCATGGCGCGACGGAAGGAAACACGACGTTCCAGCTGTTGCGCAATGTTTTCAGCAACCAGTGCTGCGTCCATTTCAGGTTTGCGAACTTCGACGATGTTCAGGTGTAATTCGCTGTCGGTCATCGCGGCCAGTTTTTTACGCAGGGTTTCGATGTCTGCGCCTTTCTTGCCGATGATAACGCCAGGACGTGCTGTGTGAACAGTGACGCGGCATTTCTTGTGCGGGCGCTCGATGATGACACGGCTGATACCAGCCTGTTTGCAATCCTCGTTAATGAACGCGCGCATTTTGATGTCTTCCAGCAGAAGGTTACCGAAATCCTTGGTTTCCGCATACCAGCGGCTGTCCCAAGTACGGTTGATCTGCAGGCGCATGCCAATTGGATTAATCTTCTGACCCATTATGCTTGCTCCTCAACTTGACGAACCAAAATAGTCAGCTCGGAAAATGGTTTGATAATTTTGCCGAACCGGCCACGGGCACGTGGACGGCCACGCTTCATGGTCAGGTTTTTACCAACCCATGCCTCGGCTACGATCAACTCGTCAACATCCAGATTATGGTTGTTTTCAGCGTTCGCAATTGCAGACTGAAGGCATTTCTTCACGTCAGCAGCGATCCGTTTCTTGGAAAATGTCAGGTCCGACAGGGCCTTGTCCACTTTCTTGCCGCGGATCATTTGTGCGACCAGATTCAATTTTTGCTGCGAGGTGCGGAGCATACGGACTTTGGCCATTGCTTCGTTGTCAGCCACGCGGCGTGCATTTTTTTGCTTACTCATGGCCCTAATTCCGCTTCGCTTTTTTATCGGCGGCATGACCATGGTATGTCCGAGTTGGCGCATATTCACCAAACTTCTGACCGATCATATCTTCCGATACGTTGACGGGGATGTGTTTACGGCCGTTGTAAACGCCAAACGTCAGACCCACAAATTGGGGTAGGATCGTCGAGCGACGCGACCAGATTTTGATAACTTCATTGCGACCGGATTCACGCGATGCTTCGGCTTTCTTAAGCACATAAGAATCGACAAACGGGCCTTTCCATACAGAACGCGACATACTCTAACGCCCCTTCTTCTTAGCGTGACGCGACCGGATAATCAGGCGGCTCGACGCTTTTTTCTTATTACGGGTGCGGGCACCTTTTGTCGGTTTGCCCCAAGGCGAAACCGGGTGACGACCACCGGACGTACGACCCTCACCACCACCATGCGGGTGATCGACGGGGTTCATAACAACACCACGAACGGATGGGCGGATGCCCTTGTGGCGGTTACGGCCAGCTTTACCAAGGTTCTGGTTCGAGTTGTCAGGGTTGGATACGGCACCAACGGTACACATGCATTCCTGACGCACCATCCGCAATTCGCCCGAAGACAGACGAATTTGCGCATAACCACCATCACGGCCAACAAACTGGGCATATGTGCCGGCAGCACGGGCGATTTGACCGCCTTTGCCTGGCTTTAGCTCGATGTTGTGGATGATTGTTCCGATTGGCAGGCCCGAAAACGGCATCGCGTTGCCAGGTTTCACGTCAGCCTTGGCTGATGCGATCACCTTGTCACCAACAGCAAGGCGCTGTGGTGCGATGATGTAGTTCTGCTCGCCATCTTCATATTTGATCAGCGCGATGAATGCGGTACGGTTCGGGTCATATTCGATCCGTTCAACCGTGGCCGAAACATCAAATTTCGTGCGTTTGAAATCAACAATCCGGTACAGACGCTTTGCGCCCCCACCTTTGCGACGCATAGTGATCCGTCCGGTATTGTTCCGGCCGCCATGTTTGCTCAACCCCTCAGTCAGGGATTTAACAGGACGTCCTTTCCAAAGCTCCGAACGGTCGATCAGAACCAACCCGCGTTGGCCTGGCGTCGTCGGTTTATACGACTTTAATGCCATGCTTTCTGTCTTCCGTTAGCTTTGAGGCATATGCCTCGGTTAAAATAACCTCAGCCCCGACAATATTGCGGGGCTGAAGTAGTAGATTCGATGCTTACTATCAGAGGCCTGTTGAGACGTCGATAGTGTTTCCCTCTTCGAGAGTCACATAAGCTTTTTTGACGTCTTTGCGTTTGCCCAGTTGCCCACGGAACCGCTTGGCTTTGCCTTTGGTGATGGACGTGTTCACGGCCTTCACTTTGACACCAAACAAGGCTTCAACAGCCTCCTTGATTTGCGGTTTGTTGGCTTCAATCGCCACTTCGAAAACAACAGCGTTATTTTCAGACGCCATAGTCGCTTTTTCGGTGATGATCGGCTTGCGGATCACGTCGTAATGTTCTGGTTTCGCGCTCATTTAAGTCGAGCCTCCAGTGCTTCGACACCTGCTTTGGTCAACACCAGCGTGTCACGTTTCAGGATGTCATAAACATTTGCGCCCTGTGAAGGCAGGATATCCAGACCTTCAATGTTACGTGCTGCCTTGGCGAAGTTTTTATTCACTTGGGCACCATCGATAACCAGAACGCGTTTCCAACCCAGTTCCTTGATCGTTTTGGCCAGAGTAGAAGTTTTTGCATCCTTCATATCTGCCGTGTCGATCACAACCAATTCACCAGCAGTTGCCTTTGCAGACAACGCGTGGCGCAGGCCAAGTTTACGGAATTTCTTCGTCAACTCGTGGCCGTGGCTCCGTGGTGTTGGGCCTTTGTAAACGCCACCACCGCGGAAGATCGGTGCCGAGCGAGCACCGTGGCGTGCGCCACCTGTGCCTTTTTGGCGATAGATCTTCTTGGTGGAATAGCTCACTTCCGAGCGGGTTTTCACCTTGTGAGTGCCAGCCTGCGCATTGTTACGCTGCCAACGCACCACACGGTGCAAAATGTCGGCACGTGGTTCCAGACCGAAGATGTCATCAGACAGATCAACAGTGCCGGCCTTCTTGGCGTCAAGTTTGATTACATCGGTTTTCATTCTTCAACACCCCCTTCAGCTGGTGCCTCTGCTGGCGCTTCTTCAACCTGTGGTGCTTCAGCGGCTTTAGCGGCCGACTTCAGCGCAGCAGGAAAAGGAACACCGTCAGGCAGTTTCTTTTTCACAGCGTCTTTGATTGTGACCCAGCCACCTTTGGAACCTGGAACAGCGCCTTTAACCATGATCAAGCCACGGTCGGCATCTGTGCGCACAACTTCAAGATTTTGCGTGGTGATACGGGCAGCACCCATATGACCGGCCATTTTCTTGCCTTTGAACACCTTGCCAGGGTCCTGACATTGACCGGTAGAGCCATGCGAACGGTGGCTGATCGACACACCGTGGGTAGCCCGCAGGCCGCCAAAGTTGTGACGCTTCATAGCACCGGCAAAACCTTTACCGATCGATGTGCCGGACACATCGACTTTTTGACCTTCAAGGTAATGATCAGCCGAGATTTCCTCGCCCACACCGATAAGGTTATCGGCAGAAACGCGAAATTCAGCGATCTTACGCTTGGGCGCGACTTTGGCTGTAGCAAAGTGACCGCGCATCGCTTGCGATGTGCGTTTTGCTTTGGCAGTGCCGGCACCCAGTTGAACAGCTGTATAGCCGTCTTTTTCAACTGTGCGGTTTGAAACAACCTGTAGGTTGTCGAGAAGAAGAACAGTCACAGGAATCTGCTTTCCGTCCTCCATGAAAAGACGGGTCATGCCCATCTTTTTTGCAATTACACCAGAGCGCATCTGTTTTGCCCTCCTTAAACTTTAATCTCGACGTCAACACCGGCCGCAAGATCGAGCTTCATAAGCGCATCTACGGTTTGGGGTGTCGGGTCGACGATATCCAGCAGGCGTTTATGCGTGCGTATTTCGAACTGTTCACGAGCTTTTTTGTTTACGTGTGGGCTACGTAGAACGGTGAATTTTTCAATCTTGTTCGGCATCGGAATCGGGCCGCGCACTGTGGCGCCTGTCCGTTTAGCGGTATTGACGATCTCTTGGGTGCTGGCATCCAGTACCCGATAGTCAAACGCTTTCAACCGAATGCGAATGGTTTGGCTTTTCATCTATCTAGCCTTTCGCGGCGTTAGAGTTGATAGGAGGACCACCGGCTCATCCGGTGGCCCTCATCGAACCCGTAAGTTCATTTTATTCGATAATTTTAGACACCACACCGGCACCCACAGTACGGCCGCCTTCGCGGATCGCAAAGCGCAGGCCGTCTTCCATGGCGATCGGCGCGATCAGCTCAACTTCGAACTTCAGATTG
>NZ_JBSMEZ010000104.1:0-19571 GCF_056498605.1 Profundibacter sp. | reverse complement strand
GTTGTTCTGACAGCCGCTATCGTTGGTTTGGGCCTGGCAGTTATGTCAGTTGTTTCCGACGGCACCGAAGCGCTGACAAACAAAATCGGCACTCAGCTGAGCACTCAAACAATCTCGACATCGTTCTAAGTCGCAAGACTTGAAACTGATTAAGAGCCGCGCCCCTAACCGGGCGCGGTTTTTTTCGTTTGGGGCTGCGGTGCGGGCCAAATAAATGCATTTGCCCGAGAATGCCCTAGCTTCGACCACATTTCAGCCACAATGAACCACTAATTTTAATGAATAGAAGGTGCACAAACGCGTCCCCGCAATTGCACTTATAACCGCACGAAATACTATCACACACCTAAAAAGGACTATCAAAATGCTTAACATGATCAAAAACTTCGCCGCAGACGAATCTGGTGCTGTAACCGTTGACTGGGTTGTTCTGACAGCCGCTATCGTTGGTTTGGGCCTGGCAGTTATGTCAGTTGTTTCCGACGGCACCGAAGCGCTGACAAACAAAATCGGCACTCAGCTGACCACTCAAACAATCTCGACATCGTTCTAAGTCGCAAGACTTGAAACTGATTAAGAGCCGCGCCCCTAACCGGGCGCGGTTTTTTTCGTTTGGGGCCAATAAAACCTCACAAACATTTGTTTCGCCTACATTTTTTCATGAACGACCCACATTCTCGCCACAGTATATTAATAGTTTCAATCCATAGAATACAGAAACTACAGGCAACACTAATGGAGAATAAAATGCTTAATACTATTATGAAATTTGTGAAATCCGAAGACGGTGCAGTTACCGTTGACTGGGTTGTTCTAACCGCAGGTATCGTCGGGCTTGGCCTGTCTGTGCTCGCAATCGTTGGCTCAAAAGCAACTGACCAATCGGACAACCTCGGATCGTTCATTGGCAACACTGAACTCACAACAACTTTCTAACGAAAACTGGTTTTCAAAACGATTTATGCCGCAATAGGCAACATTCCATAGAAAACCCGTCTTTTGTCCACTCTTTTGCCGCAATTGATACGCATGGTGGTAATTGAGCAATTTTCAAAGCCCCGAAGCAATCGAGCGCATAAGGGGCACGATAGACGAAAGGATATATCATGCGGATGGTTTTTGGGTTGGTCCTGATTTTAGGTCTTGGGCTGGCCGGTTTCGCAGTTTACATGGCCAAGGGGTTCATTAGCACCTCGCAGGCTAAAACAGCCGAACTGCAGGCCCTTGCGGATAGCATGGTCGATACGGTTCAGGTTTTTGTGGTAAAACGCCAGATCAAATATGGCGAGCGCCTGACAAAAGACGATGTGCGTCTGGTCAGATGGCCCGTTGATGCAATTCCAGAAGGGGTTTTCACCTTTCCGGCAACCGAGATCGAAGAAGGAACACCAGGCGAAGACCTGTTCCCCAAAGGATCTGACAAATTGCGCGCTGTATTGCGCACAATGGAATTGAACGAGCCGGTATTAACCCTAAAGGTCACACAACCTGGTAAAGACGCTGGGATCACATCCCGTCTGACCCCAGGTATGCGCGCCTTTGCTATCAAGGTTGATGTCAGCAGCGGTGTTTCAGGGTTCTTGCGTCCCGGTGACCAGATCGATGTCTACTGGACTGGCCGTCGACCAAATTCGGAATCTGATGAGAACGTCACAAAACTGATCGAAACCGGCGTTCGTCTGATTGCGATTGACCAATCTGCTAACGACGATATCGGCAACGCGAATATTGCCCGCACCGTCACAGTCGAGGCGACACCCCAACAGGTTGCAGCCCTTGCACAAGCACAGGGTTCCGGGCGTTTGTCTCTGTCATTGTTGGGCAGCGGTGACGTAACCGAGGTTGGCGCAATTGAAGTTTCGCAAAACGATCTACTGGGCATTATCGCACAGGAAAGAGTTGTTCTGGAGCAGGAACGCGAATGTACGATCAAAACACGCCGCGGTGCGGAAGTGGTTGAAATTCCAATCCCTTGCACCAACTGATCCGGACTATAGAATTTGAAAAGGGCGGCTCCTGCGCGGGCCGCCCTTTTTTGTTGCGCCTATCCAGATAACCTTGGGTTTTTATCTATTCGACCCATTCCCATGGCCGTGTGAATTCCCCCAGCAGATGCTTCACCGCCTCGTCATCCACATCACCCGTTCGGGTGATCTGCGCCACTAGCCCGCGTTTTTTGCTATCAACTACGCGCGTCACTTCGGCGGCATGGCCTGCTTTGCTTAGGGCCCCATTGTATATCCGCGTAATTGCCATTTTGCGCAGATCCGGTTTGAACACCTTACCTACAGCGGTTTTGGGCAATTCATTCATAATTTCCAGATGCTTGGGCCGCGCAGCCCGTTCATGCACATGTTCATTGGCATGGGCAATCAACTCCTCCACGCTCACCTCGGCCCCGTCGACCAGCTCGACATAAACACAGGGCAATTCGCCAGCAAAACTGTCAGGCTGGCCAATTGCGCCGGCAAAAGCAACCGCTGGGTGACCGGCAAGCGCCTCCTCAATCTCAGCAGGGTCAATATTATGACCACCGCGAATGATCAGATCTTTGGCGCGGCCGGTAATCCACAGATATCCATCCTCGTCAATCCGGCCCAAATCACCCGTGCGCAGATATTTTTCATCGGCAAACAGACCTACGTTCTTCGGCGCCTCGGTGTAGGTGTGCCCTGGGAAAACCCCGGGGTTGAACACACAAATTTCGCCAACCTCGTCAACTCCACATTCGCTGATGATGCTGCCATCCTCGGCGCAGTTCAGAATGCGCACATCGGTGTGCGGGAATGGCAATCCGACCGAGCCGATCTTCTTTTCCCCGTCAGTCGGGTTGATCGACACAAGGCAGGTCGCCTCGGTCAGCCCGTAACCCTCGATCAGGTTCACGCCGGTAGCTTTTTCAAATCTGTTATAGAGTTCAATCGGTAATGGGGCCGATCCCGAAAACGCGATCTTCAGGCTGGATACATCTGCATCAATTGGCCGCTGCATCAAGGCCGAAATCGCGGTAGGCACTGTAATGACAAAGGTGACTTTGTAGCGCTCGATCAATTTCCAGAAATTATCAAACACCCCTTCGCCGCGATAGCCCTGCGGCGTCGGAAACACCACGTGCGAACCCGATGCGATGACCGACATCAGCACAACATGCACCGCGAAAACGTGAAACAGCGGCAATGGGCAGATCAGCGTATCCTGTTCGTCAAACAGCAATGTATTGCCCAACCAGCCATTATAAATCATGCCGGAATATTTGTGCTGCGCCACTTTGGGCATGCCTGTGGTGCCGCCAGTGTGGAAATAGGCCGCCACGCGGTCGCCACCTGCATCAGCAAAATCCAGCGTGGTGTTTTGACGCGACATTTCCTTGGAAAAATTGACCACCCGTGCGCTGTGGGTCACAGGATTCTTGGGCCGGATCAATCCGGCAATCCATTTTTTGGGCGGCACCAGATAGCGCAGTAAGTCGACCTCGACGATGGTTTTAACATTAGGGGCCATTGCCACCGCTTCTGCGGCCTTTTGTGCGACATCGGTTTTGGGGAAACTTTTCAGCGTTACCAATACCTTGGCGTTAGTTTCTCGTAAAATTGACGCGATCTGTTCGGCGTCCAGCAGCGGGTTGATCGGGTTGACAATACCGGCAACCATGCCGCCCAACAGGGTGAACACAGTCTCGTTGGCGTTGGGTAAAAGATAGGCAACCACATCATTTTCGCCGACGCCCATGCCACGAAACATGTTCGCGGTTTGCGTCACTTTGGTATGCAGCGCCCGCCATGTCAGGGTCTCGGCCTTATCTTTCGGTCCCGAGGTGATCTGATAGCTTAACGCATTGCGATTGCCGTGCGCCTCGGTGGTTTTGGTTAGAAATTGATACATCGTCCTAGGTAGGTCGCGCTCTTCCCAAGGGCCTTCATTTTCGATGGCCTGACAATCGGCCAATGTTGCAAAACGTGTCATGTCGTCCTCCCCTGCTTGCACTTTGGCAAGTTGTTTTGCAGGAAGGGTGCGCGGAAATCAGGCTGTGCGCAAGCATTACACGCGAAAAACTTATTCTGCGGCCAAACCATCGGTGAATTGCAGCTTGGCAAGGCGGGCATATATTCCGCCCTCGGCAACCAGTTCCTTATGCGTGCCTTCGGCCACAATCTGGCCCTCGTCAAACACTAGAATGCGGTCGGCCTTTTTCACCGTCGCCAAACGGTGCGCCACAATAAGGGTGGTGCGGTCCGCCGCCATCACCTCGACCGCCTGCTGCACCGCGCGTTCGCTTTCTGCATCCAGCGCCGATGTCGCCTCATCCAGCAACAGGATTGGCGCGTCACGCAAAATTGCCCGTGCAATGGCAATACGCTGCTTTTGCCCGCCCGACAGCATCACGCCACGCTCGCCAACGTAAGTATCATATCCATCCGGCAGCGCCGTCAGGAAATCATGTGCCGCCGCTGCACGCGCCGCCTCTTCCACCTCGGCATCCGTTGCACCGGGGCGGCCAAAGCGGATGTTTTCCATTGCCGAAGTGGCAAAGATAACCGGATCTTGCGGCACCACAGAAATGGCTTGCCTGAACGCGCCGCGCTCCATTTTGCGCAGGTCCACACCATCTATGCTAACACTGCCTTTTTGTGGATCGTAATAGCGCAACAGCAACTGGATAATCGTAGATTTGCCAGCCCCAGACGGGCCAACAAGCGCCACGGTTTCCCCAGGTTTAATGGATACACTGGCACCTTTTAGTGCCGCATGTTTTGGGCGCGCGGGGTAGAAAAAAGTCACGTCGTCAAAATCAATCGCCCCTTTGGGTTTGGCCGCAAGGGCGACAGGTTGCGCCGGATCAACCACGCTATCCTCGGTCTGCAAAAGTTCCACCAGCCGCTCGGTCGCCCCCGCTGCGCGTTGCAATTCGCCCCAAATTTCCGACAGCGCACCAACAGCCCCAGCCACCAAAATTGCATAGATCAGGAACTGCACCAGTTGTCCCGCAGACATAACTTCGGACTGCACATCACGCGCACCGATCCACAAAACCCCGACAACCCCTGAAAATATAAGGAAAATTACGATAACTGTCATCACCGCGCGGGTGCCGATGCGCTTGCGGGCGGCGGTAAACGCCTTCTCGGTTACATCATCAAATTTGACTGTGGTCGCGGCCTCTTGGGTGAACGCCTGCACCGTTTGGACGGAACTTAACGCCTCGGAGGCCGAGCCGGAACTGGCAGCAATCCAGTCCTGGTTTTCGCGGCTAAGTTTGCGCAACCGCCGCCCCAGAACGATGATCGGCACGATGATTGCGGGCACGATCAGCAAAACCAGACCGGTCAATTTGGCGCTGGTGTATAGCATCAACGCCATGCCACCGAAAAGCAGCAAAACATTGCGCAAGGCCACCGATACGCTTGAACCGATCACCGACTGGATCACCGTGGTATCCGTGGTGATCCGCGACAGGATTTCGCCTGTCATAATCCGCTCATAGAACGTGGGGCTTAGGGTGATCACCCGTTCAAACACCGCCTTGCGAATGTCCGCGACCACGCGTTCGCCCAGCCGCGTCACCAGATAATATCGCAGACCAGTGCCAATTGCCAAAGCCGCCGCAATACCCAAGGCCGCGCCGAAATACTGGTCCAGCAGGGCGGCGTTCTCCTCGGAGAATCCGTCAACGACGCGGCGCACGGCCAATGGTAAAATCAACGATATCGCCGCAGTGAACATCAGCGCCAGAGCAGACAGGATGACCATGTGTTTGTAGGGGCGCAGAAACGGGATCAGGCCAGACAATGCGCCAACCTTCTTTGATTTCTCGCGATTTTCTATTTCAGGAGTATTATTCCGCGCCATTTCCGCAATCCCTATCCGCCCTTAACGATTGCGTCTTACTGCTTTGGGTCCCCTTCAACAAGTGGTGGATGGTCACAGGGGGGTAAGTTCTGGGAATTTGGAGCGGGTAGCGGGAATCGAACCCGCGCCTTAAGTTTGGAAAACTCGTATGATACCATTTCACCATACCCGCTAAAACCAGTGTGTATCTAAGTCACTGCTGCAAGATGGTCAAGGATCACTGATAGAATTCAGCACGCGCTATTGTGCATTCGCAAACCAGCATTTATTCCATTGTATAACGCCGAAAATACCAACCAAAGGTTCCTTAAATGACCAAAAAACGCGCCGTTGCGACCTATCTGGCCCTTACCCTGTTGCTGGTTCTGATTGCCTTTGTCCTCACCTATATGCGCAGCGGGGCCGAAAACCTCGCCCCGCAAACGATTGATACAACGGTTGAGGTGATAAAATCCTTTGGCATGATCATCGGGCTGAATATATTCATCAGCTTTTTGATCAAATGGCCGTCTTCCGTGGTGTTGTGGATACCGATCAGCACGGTATTTGTGCTGGTGGCCCATCAACAGCTTGGCGACTGGTTCGGATTGGTTCCGTTGGGTGACATCGGCCGTATGGATGCCTTTTTGATGTATTTGCCGACTGTCGGGTTGGCGAGCTTTGCCGGTGGTCTGCTTGGCATGCTGTTTGGGCGCAAAACGATTACGCCTTAATCGGCTCGATCAACTGCGCCCCCTTCGCGCGGTTTGAATTTACCTCGGTGCCGACCCGGTGTAATTGCAATGCGTCATCCGCAGCGGGCTGCATCAATGTCGCCGCGCCCTTGCCTTCTTCACCCAACCACAGCGCCCAGTTGTCAGGTGTCAAAACCACAGGCATCCGGTGATGTATAGCCGACATCGGCCCATTGGAATCCGTGGTGACAATCGCACATGTGGTCAGGGGGGCCTTCCCGTTGTCCCAGCGCTGCCAAATCCCAGCAAACACCACTGGTTGGCTGTCTGTGCGCTGAATATACCACGGCAGACGTGCGCCATCGTCCGCCTTGCTCCATTCATAAAACCCTGTTGCCGGGATTAAACAGCGTCGCGTCCGGCAGGCTTTGCTGAATGCCGGTTTCTCGGCCAGCGTTTCGGACCGTGCATTGATCAACAACGGGCCGTCATTCACCGTTTTATACCACTGCGGCACGAACCCCCATCGCATTGGTATCAGCCGCCGCCCCGCGTCACTCACCACAACCGACACATTATCGGTCGGACAAATGTTGTAATTGGGCGAAAACGGCAAATCATTGGCAGGCAATGCGGCAAACATCTGCGCCAACTCGTCCAGCAACATCAACATCGTAAAACGACCACACATGACACGACCCTATTAAAACCAGTAAAATGCAAAACACCCCGCGAAAAATTATACGCGGGGTGTTTCAGGTTAATAGAAAGGTAGATTAGTTTCCGACAGTTTTGATCCGGCCCTCAATCTTGGCGGTGATTCCACCGTTCTTTAGAACATAGTCGATCACATCGTTGGCCATCAGGTTGCCGTTTGCCTTGTCGATCAACAAACGCCCACCGCCCAATGCACTGTACCCGTCGCCACCGCCTAGAATATAGTCGTTGGTTGCCAGCTTATAGGTCTTGTTAACATCCAAATCATCGCCACCGACTTTAACCGAAGAAACCCGCGAACCAGCAGGGGCGCTTGGATCATAAACATAGGACATGCCCGAAACTTGCGGGAACCGGCCAGCCCCTTTTTCGACTTGGCTTACCCCGTTTTCCAATGCGGCCAGAACCTGACTGCCAGGAAGTTCCGTCAATACGGTGACGTTGCCAAACGGCAGTTCGCTCAGGATATCGCGCCGTGTCAAAACCGTGCCGGCATCATAAGTGCGATCCGCGCGGATACCGCCGCCGTTGGCAATCGCAACATCTGCACCAGTTGCATCGCGGATCGCATCCGCAATCAGGTTGCCGATGGCGGATTCTTCGCCGCGTATCACGTTACGACGTGAATCCAGTGGACCTGTTGTGGCGCCAATTTCAACGTTCAGGCTTTCATCCAGCTGTTTTTCAAACTCCTCGACCATTGCCTGTGCTTCGGGGTCCGGCGTGACATCTGCCGTATCGATAAAGCGGAAATTCGGGGTCCAGCTCACTTTGCGTTTGCCGCGTGACTCGCCGATTGTCACAGTCAAATCCAGCGGTGACAAGAACCGCCCGTCAATCGAGGTTTCCACATAAGCCGTGCGCCCGTCGTAAGATGTGCCATAGGAATGGTCATCGCCCGACATGATGACATCAAACGCACCACTGGCAATCAGCAAGCGGTCATTGGACATATCGGTTTGCACCACACCGATCACCAGATCAGCACCTTCACCGCGCGCAGCTTTGGCTGCCGCCACACCGGTTTCAACGGTCGGGGCAAACTTCAAATCACCCGAGCTGGTCACTTCGGGGGTCGTATCCTGCGCGACCGGAATCAGGGCAATCTTCACCCCTTCGATTTCTTTCCACATGACGCCGCCCAGACCTGCAACAGCAGATCCGTCGCCGTTTGTGATATTGATTGCGGCCCAAGGATAATTAGAGGCTGCCATTTTCTCGAGAAAATTATCGACACCAAAGTCAAATTCGTGATTGCCCGGAACGGCAATGTCGAATGGCACCAGATTGGTCAGATCAATGGTATTCTGGCCGTGGTCGAACCCGGATAAAATGGACGGCGACAGCATATCGCCATCAAACACATAGATTGTGTTTGGATTGGCTGCCCGCTCGGCTTTGGCAACGGCATTCAGGCGGGCAAACCCACCCTGATCCCCTTCACCATTAAACTGGTAAATATCGCCAACTCCCAGAATGGTAATATTGATCGACTCTTGCGCATAGGCCGGCGTCAGTGTTGCTGCGGCAATGGAAGTGCCGCCCAGAATCGCCGCCATAAGGCTGCGCAAGGTTGCTTTGGAAAATGTAGACATCGTTTATCCCCCTGATGGGTTGAATGAATCATACGGTATCGTGGCGATGTCGCCGCCAAGAGTCAAAGCCTTGACGGCATTCTTTTGGCAAGGCATGTCACCTCCATGCAGATTTACAAAATATTCCTCGGACCTGAATGGGCAGAACTCGACACCAAAGGCGAAACCCTTGGTGCCCCGATTGATCTGGCCGATGGCTTTATCCACTTCTCGACAGCGGTTCAGGCGGGTGAAACCGCCGCCAAATATTTTGCCGGCATCGGCGGGCTGATGCTGATCGCGTTCGAGGCTGATCAGATGGGCGATGCCTTGAAATGGGAGCCATCCCGCGGTGGCGATCTGTTCCCGCATCTTTATCGGCCCCTGAAACGCGCCGAAGTACTTTGGGCCAAACCTTTGCCATACGTTGACGGTGCCTTCATGTTCCCCGATGAAATGATCTGATCCATGCAGATTTATAAAACTCTCCAATCCCACATTTGGGGCCTGATGCAGCTGGACGGTGAAACGGGCGGCAACCCGAATGATGCCTATAACGGCTATATCCGCCTTGAAACTGCGGCCCAGCTCAAACGTATGGCCGACTTGGAAAACGCCAGTCGGCTTGGCATGACAATTGCCGCCTTTGATGCCGATGCGATGGGGGACGATCTTGAATGGGAAGGCGCATATCGTGATGACCCGACACCGGTACTCTATAACCGCAATCTGCGCATGGACGAGCTGCTATGGGCCGAACCCGTGTTGGTGCGCGACGGTAAATATATAATCCCGAAAGGCGTGAAATGAATCTGCTTGAACGCCTCGGTATTGCCGCCCTGCACCGCTTTTACCCCGAACGCGCCCATGCCCTGTCGCTCAAGGCGTTGAACAATGGGCTGGTCCCCCTGCCAGGCTCCTTCACCACCCCGCGCCTGCAAACCACAATCGCGGGGCTGCATCTGCCCACCCCCGTTGGCCTTGCCGCCGGATTTGACAAAAACGCCACCGCCCTTGCCCCGCTTTCACGCGCCGGTTTCGGCTTTAGCGAGGTCGGCGCCGCCACCCCGCGCCCGCAGGATGGCAACCCAAAGCCCCGCCTGTTTCGCCTGTCTAAAGATGCCGCCGTGATCAATCGCTTCGGCTTTAACAACGACGGCATGCAGGCCATCAATGCGCGGCTGGCAAACCGTCCGAAAGACGCAATCATCGGCCTAAATCTGGGGGCAAACAAAGACAGCACCGACCGCGCCGCCGATTTCGCCACAGTTCTGGCCCACTGCGCCCCACATCTGGATTTCGCCACCGTCAATGTATCCTCGCCCAACACCGAAAAATTGCGCGACCTGCAAGGCAAAGAGGCACTCACCGCCCTGCTGAACGGCGTCATGGACACCCGCGCCGCACTGGCCCGCCCGATCCCCGTCTTCCTGAAAATTGCGCCGGACCTTAACGAGCAAGAACTGGCAGAAATCGCCGAAGTCGCCGCCGATATCGGCATTGACGCGATCATCGCCACCAACACCACACTGTCCCGCGACGGGCTGACCAGCCCACACCGCGATGAAACCGGCGGCCTCTCTGGCGCGCCACTATTCGAGGCATCCACCCGCATCCTCGCCCAACTCAGTGTCCTCACAGACGGCAAAATCCCCCTGATCGGAGTCGGTGGCATCGGGTCCGCTGATCAAGCCTATGTCAAAATTTGCGCCGGAGCATCCGCCGTGCAACTCTATTCCGCGATGGTCTATCAAGGGCTATCACTGGTCACTGAAATCGCCAAAGGCCTTGACGAACTGCTGGCCAATGACGGCCACGCCAACATTGCCGACGCGGTTGGCAGCAAACGAAAGGACTGGCTATGACCACGATCTGGCACAACCCCCGCTGCTCCAAATCCCGCGCCACGCTTGAATTGATCAAAGGCACAGGCATCACCCCCGAAATCCGCCTCTATCAGGATAACGCCCCCACGGCGGACGAAATCAGGGCCGCCCTTGCCCTGCTAAACATCCCCGCCGCAGACCTGATCCGCACAGGCGAAGCGCTCTATAAAGAGCTGGGTCTGAAAGACGCCAATGAAGAAACCCTGATCAATGCAATGGCCGAAAACCCCAGATTGATCGAACGTCCCGTGGTCATCAACAACAACAAAGCCGCCTTGGGCCGCCCGCCAGAATCCGTGCTCGACATCCTTTAGGCTTCTTCTTTTCCTAAATACCTCCGCGCGGAGCGCATAGAATCTCTTCTACCCCGCCCGCGCCTCCAACGCCGGATAGCGAACCCCCAGCGTCACCCCCCGCGCCACAAACGAGATCAGCAACGCGATCCACAGCCCGTGATTGCCATAGATCGGCATCAACAGCCAAATCGCCACGGCATAAACCACAAACGACAGCGCCATCATATTGCGCATGTCCTTTGAGCGGGTCGCGCCGATGAATATCCCGTCCAGCATCCATGATGCGATGCCGATGGTGGGGGCAAGGATCATATACACCAGATAAATCCGTGCCTCGGCACGCACCTCAGGTGATGTGGTCATCACATCAATGATCGCCTCGCCAAAGCCCCAGAACACCACCGACATACCTATCACGCTGATCAATCCCCAAAAGCTGGTTAATACAGCCCCGCGTCGTAACGCGGCCCGATTACGCGCCCCCATCGCTTGGCCCACCAACGTTTCCGCAGAAAAGGCGAACCCGTCCAGCGCGTAGGCGGTGATTTCCAGAAACTGCAACAGGATCTGGTTGGCTGCCAACGGCACATCGCCAAAATCCGCACCAAAGAACAGGAACGAAATGAATATCGCCTGCAAAAACAACGAGCGGATCAATATATCGCTGTTGACCAGCATCATCGCCTTCAGTCGCACCCGGTCAAACACCACCGCCCAGTCGCGCCACATCCGGCCGACAAAGGCGGGGCGGCACAGCCACAAGCCCAGCGCCAACCCGCTCCATTCTGCCAAAAACGTGGCAAAGGCCACCCCTTCGACACCCCAGCCAAGGCCCAACACAAACCACAAATCCAGCCCGATGTTCAGGCCGTTTATCCATAGTTGCAACTGCAATAGCGCCCGTGTGCGTTCTTGCGCGATCAGCCAGCCACTCACCCCGTATAGCGCCACTGCCGCGGGCGCCGAATAGATACGGATGCGCATATACTCATGTGCCATCCCCTCGACCTCGGCTGAGGCCGGCGAGACCTGAAATGCCGCCCAGAACAACGGCACCTGCAGGGCAACCATACACAGTCCGGCGACAAATCCGATGATCAGGGCCCGCATCAGCAGCGCCACCACTTCGGCGTGGTCTTTTGCGCCGACCGCTTGGGCCACCATGCCGGTGGTGCCCATCCGCAAGAAACCGAACAGCCAGTAAAATGCGCTCAGAATAACCGCGCCAACACCAACAGCACCAATCGGCGCGGCCTGCCCCAGTTGCCCGACCACACCTGTATCGACCGCACCCAAAATCGGCACGGTGGCGTTTGCCAGCACTATCGGCAGGGCAATTTTCAGAACGCGGGAATGGGTCAGACCGCCCGCAGCCTCACTCACCCCGTTGCGGCATCAGGAAATGCCCCGTGGCTTGGGCAAACAGGCGCTGGCGATTGTCCTGCCACGCCTCGACATGCACAGACGCATAGCGCCGACCCGACCGGTTCACCCGTGCCCGCGCATAGGCGTCACGCGGCAGGCCGGACCGCAGGTAATCAATGGTGAAATCAATCGTCTTGGGTAGACGGGGCAATGTTTCCGGCTCTACCTCGCCACTTTCAATGTCATTCCACAACATCTGCCAGCTAAGGCCGATCACCGCTGTGATTTCCAGAAACGCCGCCGTCACCCCGCCGTGGATTGCAGGCAGCATCTGGTTGCCGATCAGTTTTTCATCAAACGATAGCACCGCCGTCAGCTCATCCCCCCGACGATCAAACGTCACCCCCAGAAAACTGATATAGGGCACCCCATGCACCAAAGAATTTAGCGCCGCATCGCGGCGCTGCTTGATCACCTGCACGGGTTCTGGACGGCGGCTCATGATTTACCCCCCGTTTCGCGTTGTATTGTAAAGGTGCCCGTCGCGGTGGCCACTGGCCGCGCGGTATCCTCGTCTGTGGCCGTTGCCCGCACAAACGCAACCGTGCGGGTCACATGATAACATTCCGCATGCGCCGTGATCCGTTGCCCGGGTGTGGCGGGCCGCATATAGTCAATGCGCAAATCCAGCGTCGCGGTGCCCATGGTGCCGGTTGGATGGCACATCACCGCCGCCCCGCTGCTGGTGTCCATCAAGGCCGAAACCGCCCCACCTGAAATCACACCGGTTTCAGGGTCGCCAATGAAACGTTCGTCATATGGCATTGATATTTCAGCCCGCCCCTCACCGATCTTACCCAGATCCATGCCCAGCGCCTTAAAATGTGGCATGGCGGTAAAAAATTGCTGGATCAAATTGACCCGTGCCGCGCCTTCATGGGGTTCCGATTTCGTCACGCGCCCACTCCTTGTCCTGAAAATGATGTCGCACTTTTGTTATTTCGCCTGTCACGTATCGGCGCAAGCCCTATCTGCAGCGCTATACCCGACAATTTCACTGGGTAATTACTTGCAATCCATTCTCACTATCCATAGTGATATTGTCAGGTATAGAATCGGAACACCCAATGACCACCCAAACTGTAAAAATTGGCATTCCCTCGCGCAGCCTTGTTGCTCTGCTTCGCAAGTATAATCCACTGCGCAAACCGCGCGCCGCGATTGTGCTGACATTGACCATTCTGGCGCTTTGGCCAGATGGAGTCGGACAGGTTACACGCGGATTGATGCATGACGCCTATGTCGGCGTGTCGGTTTTTGTCGCGGCCACCCTGATGCTGGTTTATGGCAGCGAGCGATTTTTCGATGTCAATCTGGGCGATTTCCTGCGCCGACAGACAGCCCTGCAAATTCCGATTGCCGCCCTGTTGGGCATGTCACCCGGCTGTGCAGGTGCGATTATCGTGACTTCGGCGTATTCCTCTGGCAATGTAACGCTCGGCGCTCTGGTTGCCGCCCTGACAGGCACGATGGGGGACGCCGCGTTTTTACTGATCGCCACAAAACCGCTGACAGCCGCCGTTATCCTACCAGTTTCACTGGTTGCAGGCATCATCACGGGTCTGATTGTTGACCGTTTTCACAAAAAACACATCCCCGGCCGCGCCAATGCCAGCTGCCAACTGGGCGTGCGTATTGGCAGGGTCCGCCACCGCGATAAACTGTTTGCCGCCATTGCTGTGCCCGGTTTGGGGCTTGGCCTGCTGGATGCTTTTCAGGTTGTTCCCTCACCTCTGATGGTAACAATCGGCATGATCATCGCGCTGGTCGGTATGGCACTGATCCTGTTGATCTGGTTGATTTCCCCGATGCAGGCTATTTCCCACCCGGACGATCCGGCCCTGACCCGCGCCACCGAGGAAACCGCCTTTATCACCATCTGGGTGCTGGTGGCCTATCTGGGCTATGGTTATGTCGAGGCGTTCTCGGGGCTTGATATAGGGGCCCTGTTTTCCACCGTTGCCATCGCCATGCCGCTGATTGGCGTGCTGATCGGCTTCATCCCCGGCTGCGGGCCGCAAATTCTGGTGGCAACATTGTATATCAACGGTGTTGTGCCGTTCTCGGCTCTGATCGCAAATTCAATTTCAAACGACGGCGACGCCCTGTTCCCCGCCATTGCCCTGAACCCAAAGGCGGCGTTGCTGGCAACGATCTATACTTCCTTCCCTGCGCTCGTGCTGGGCTATGCCTTCTATTTCTTCGCCCCCGGCTTTATGAATTGAAACAATTGCAACAATAAGGCGTTGCGGGTAACTTGTTCTTAACAATGAACGAGAACCCGCCGGATGTCTGACACCCAATTAACCTTCAAAGAGATGTGCGCACGGTTTGACGTGACCCCGCGCACCTTGCGGTATTACGAATACATTGAACTGCTGACCCCTGAAAAAGACGGGCGCACCCGCAGCTATGGTGCGCGCGAAACGGCGCGTATGGTGCTGATCCTGCGCGGTCGGCGCTTTGGCTTCTCGCTTGAGGAAATCCGCCAATGGCTCGAGATTTACGAGCAAAAGGGCACTGAGGCGCAGCTTGAAATCTGGGTAGAGCAGGCAGACCGCCAACTGGACGAACTGGGCAAACAACGCCAACAGCTCGACGAATCAATTTCAGAACTACAACAATTGCGCGATGAGGCTGCTGAGACGTTAAAGTCCGTAAAATAAGGTATGGAATACCTTACCCCGGACCAGAAACCTGAAAGTCGCCTACATAATTTTCTTTCGTCTGACCCTACGTCAACTTTCCTGACGTTTCGTCATTTTGCTTTTGACGCCACGTCACGTTTACCTTTACGTCAAGCATGGTTGTATGGTGAGCGGGCGCACCGCATGTCCTGACCAGTAACGAGGGCCATATCAGGAGCGTGCCATGAAAGACGATGACACAATGACAATTCGACAAATGTGCGACATGTTTGATGTAACAGCCCGCACATTACGGTTTTATGAATCCAAAGAGCTTCTTTCGCCAATCCGCGAAGGACAAAAGCGGCTGTTTACCAAACGTGATCGTGCAAGGCTAACACTGATCTTGCGTGCCAAACGGTTTGGCTTCAGTCTGGAAGAATCCCGTCAATTGCTGGATCTATATGATGTGGATGACAAAGGACAAACACAACTGGTGCGCTCTTATGAACAGGCGTGCCTGCGTCTGGCTGCAATGGAGCGGCAATTTGAAGAATTGGGCGAAGCGATTATCGACTTGAAGAAACATATCAAATGGGGTGCCGAAAAACTCGCATCATTTGAACTGCGTGCTGCCGAATAATAATTAAGGATATCCAACCATGCCCAGCTACACCGCACCCGTCAAAGACATCCAATTTATCCTGCATGATCTATTGGGCGTCAGCGCCAGCGACATACAAGGGTATGACGAATTGGAAGCCGATTTTACGGCGGCTGTTCTGGAAGAAGCCGGCAAAGTGGCAAGCGAGGTGATCGCGCCGATCAACGCGTCGGGCGACGTTGAGGGCTGCACATTTGAAAACGGACTGGTCAGCACTCCCAAAGGGTTCAAGCAAGCCTTTGAGGTGATGAAAGAGGGCGGCTGGACCGGTCTGGATTGCGACCCCGAATATGGCGGCCAGAATATGCCCTATGTGTTGGGCACCGCGGTTGGCGAAATTTTCTCGGGCGCCAATCAGGCGTTCACCATGTATCAGGGTCTAACCCACGGGGCCTATTCGGCGATCCACGCACACGGCACGGACGCGCAAAAGGCCAAATTCCTGCCCAAAATGGTGTCCTGCGAATGGACCGGTACGATGAACCTGACGGAATCCCATTGCGGCACCGATCTGGGCCTGATGCGCACCAAGGCCGATCCGCAAAGCGACGGCAGCTATAAAATCACCGGCGAGAAAATCTTTATTTCGGCGGGGGACCATGACCTGTCGGACAACACCATCCATCTGGTGCTGGCCAAAATCGCTGGCGGGCCGGACGGGATCAAAGGCGTGTCCCTGTTCATCGTGCCAAAATACATCGTCAAGGATGATGGTGCGCTTGGCCCATCCAACGGCGTGTCGGTCGGCAGCATCGAGGAGAAGATGGGCATCCACGCCAACGCCACCTGCGTGATGGTCTATAATGACTCGGTCGGCTACCTATTGGGCGAGGAACACAAAGGCATGCGCGCCATGTTCACCATGATGAACGAAGCGCGGATTGGCGTGGGCATGCAAGGGCTGGCCCAAGCCGAAGCCGCTTACCAAAATGCGGTGATCTACGCCAAGGACCGTTTGCAAGGGCGCGATGTGACGGGGGCAAAGAACCCTGATGGCCCGGCTGATCCGATCATTGTGCATCCCGACGTGCGCCGCAATTTGATGGATCAGAAAAGCTTTGTCGAGGGTGGTCGTGCCTTCCTGCTCTGGAGCGCCAACCTGATTGATCAGGTGCACCGCTCTGGTGATAAAGATGCCGACGGGCTGGTTTCTTTGATGACACCGGTTGTGAAGGGCTTCTTAACTGACAAAGGCTTTGATATGACCGTGCAGGCCCAACAGGTGTTCGGCGGTCACGGCTATATTGAAGAACACGGCATGAGCCAGTTCGTGCGCGACGCCCGCATCACCCAGATTTACGAGGGTGCCAACGGAGTTCAGGCGCTGGACCTTGTGGGGCGCAAACTGGCGCAGGATGGCGGCAAACATGTGATGGCCTTCTTTGGCATGGTCAAAACCTTTATCAAGGAAAACGAGGGGGACGAGGCGCTGAAGGCTGACTTCCTCGACCCCTTGAAACAAGCCAGCAAGGACTTGCAGGCGGCGGGCATGTATTTCATGCAAAACGGCATGAAAAATCCAAACCACGCGCTGGCGGGTTCAAACGACTTTATGCACCTATTCGGCCACACCTGTCTGGGGCTGATGTGGGCACGCATGGCCAAAGCCGCCAATGCGGCGCTGGCCGCCGGCGCCTCCGACACCGTGTTCTATGAGACCAAACTCGCCACAGGGCGCTATTATATGGCCCGCCACCTGCCCGCCACAGGCATGCACCTTGCGCGGATTGAATCAGGGGCCGATACGGTTATGGCGCTGGACGCCGAAGCGTTCTAAACTGATCGAAATTGCTCCAAGGGAGGAGCACTCACGGCAGGTGGCTTTCGCATATGGGGTGCGAAAGCCACCCCACCGAACTTACGGGAGACAACATGCCCAAACGCCTGCGCCTGACCCGCCGATTTCCGGTCGCCATGACCGAAGACGGCTACCGCCGCTTGAAACGCTTCTCGAAAGAGGCTGGATTAGACGAGGGCGAGGCCCTGTCATTCTTGTTTGAAAACTTCAACAGCGTGATTAACGAGGACAACCTGACCCACCGCCTGCGCCTGTTCAATTCCGAACTGGAGGCGCGTAAACGGTGATGGGTTTGGTGGGGGAAATGCCGGATCGCCTCCGGCGGAGGTATTTAGAAAAAGAAGAAGGGGGCCCCAATATGACCCCGCTTCAACCAGCCCATAAGGCGGGGCAAAGCGGGGCCTTCTCCTTTTACGGTCATCGGCTCCTCAGCCTGTGCCGCACAACCACCTTAGGCCCATTAACCTTAATACATTCTTACTGCCCCCTTTCTTCTTTTTCTAAATACCTTGGGGGTCTGGGGGTAAAACCCCCAGTTGGGCCGGTAGGGCAAATAGTGAAAGGTACGATATGACACTCCAGCTTTATTGTTTCGGCGAAAGCGGCAATTCCTACAAAGCAGCACTGGCACTTGAATTGTCAGGGCTGGACTGGGAACCAATCTACGTCGACTTTTTCGGCGGCGAGGCCCGTAGCCCCGAATTTCGCACACTAAATGTCATGGGTGAAGCGCCCGCCTTGGTGGACGGTGATCTGACCCTGACCCAGTCCGGCGTCATTCAGGATTACGTGGTTGAAAAATCCGGCAAGCTGGGCGGCAAAGACAGCACCGAGACCCGCGAAATCCTGCGCTGGATCCTGTGGGACAACCACAAGCTCTCGTCTCCCGTTGGCATGACCCGTTTCCTGATCCACTTCCTGCCCAAAGACAAACAACCCGAGGGCGTGATCCCCTTCACCCAAAGCCGCCTAAAAGCCGCCTACGCCACCCTGAACACTCATCTTGAAGGTCGCAACTGGATCGTCGGCGATCATATGACCATCGCTGACCTATCCTGCTGCGGCTACCTCTACTATCCCGAAAAATTCGGATTCGAGCGCGCAGACTGGCCCCACATTGACGCCTGGCTAACCCGCATCAGCGACACACCAGGTTGGAAACACCCCTATGATCTGATGCCCGGAAGCCCCGCTGATCGCGCATAACAAAGGAAATAAAAATGACCGAAGCCTATATTTACGACGCCGTTCGATCCCCCCGTGGCAAGGGGCGCAAAGACGGTGCCCTGCACGAAGTCACCGCCGTGCGCCTGTCCGCGCAAATCCTGAACGCAATCAAGGACCGGAACAATCTGGATACCAAAGCGATCGAGGATGTGATCTGGGGCAATGCCACCCAAGTCAAGGAACAGGGTGGCTGCCTCGCCCGCACCGCCGTATTGGCGTCTGATTTCGACGAACAGGTGCCGGGCCTTGCGATCAACCGCTTTTGTGCATCCGGCATGGAAGCCGTTAACCTTGCTGCCAACCAGATCAAGGGTGGTGCAGGTTCAGCCTATGTTGCGGGCGGTGTCGAAATGATGGGCCGTGTCGCTATGGGCAGTGACGGAGCCGCCATTGCAGTTGACCCCACCGTTGCGATGAAAACCTATTTCGTGCCCCAAGGTATCTCGGCCGATCTGATCGCCACCGAATACGGGTTCACCCGCGAGCAGGCCGACGCGCTGGCGGTCGAGAGCCAGAACCGCGCCAAAGCGGCATGGGACGACAACCGTTTTGCAAAATCGATCATCCCGATCCTTGACCAGAACGGCCTGCCGATCCTTGACCACGACGAATACATGCGCCCGGGCACCGACATGCAAACCCTTGGCGCACTCAGGGCCAGCTTCAAGGATATGGGCGAGGTGATGCCCGGCTTTGATAAAGTCGCCATCATGAAATACCCGCATCTGGAACGGATCAACCACATCCACCACGCGGGCAATTCTTCAGGCATTGTCGATGGCTCTGCCGCTGTTCTGATCGGCAACAAGGATTTCGGCGAGCGCCACGGTTTGAAA
>NZ_JBSMEZ010000103.1:0-7509 GCF_056498605.1 Profundibacter sp. | reverse complement strand
ACTGCCAGGCCCAAACCAACGATAGCGGCTGTCAGAACAACCCAGTCAACGGTTACAGCACCAGATTCGTCTGCGGCGAAGTTTTTGATCATGTTAAGCATTTTGATAGTCCTTTTGAGGTGTGAGTTTCGACTTAGAACGATGTCGAGATTGTTTGAGTGGTCAGCTGAGTGCCGATTTTGTTTGTCAGCGCTTCGGTGCCGTCGGAAACAACTGACATAACTGCCAGGCCCAAACCAACGATAGCCGCTGTCAGAACAACCCAGTCAACGGTTACAGAACCAGATTCGTCTGCGGCGAAGTTTTTGATCATGTTAAGCATTTTGATAGTCCTTTGATTTACGTTACGCTCTTTCCACATTCCGTCGCGGGCTTCATCGGGCCGGCCTCTTGTTTGGCCCTCTGTCCGCTTCAGGATGGGTATATATAGCTGTTTGATTGGGGCGAGAATTTGGCAGGGATCGTACAAATTTAAGCTTTTACAAAGAATATACGGGTATTGTTCCAATCGATTGATATTGCTTAATAAAATACTGAAATAATCATATTTTTGCACCGAAAGCACAACGAATTCCCCTCAAATTAGGCAGATTTCTTCGCATTGGTGCGCAATAAACTGGTGTTAAGCACGATTATTTGCGACAATGAGCATAGTTAATAATAACAGGTATAGTTAATAATACCGAGGCAGAGCAGGAATCCGCATGAAGCGGCGCTTCGTAACAGTAATATCTATAGCCGCAGTGTGTCTGGCGGCTCAGGTGATGGCCGAGACGCCATCGCCATACCCGAGCTTTACCTTCAAGCGTGTGGGGGTGCCCGGCAAAGGAGCGACCAACCGCATTAAGGTGCAGATAGACCCCGCTGACCAGCTGGTGCCGCTCAAAGCCGCAACAGACGCCTCCGCACCTGCCACACCAGATAAGACGCCTGTGCTGACAGAGCTGGAGTGGTACTGGATGGGCGTGTCGCCGAAATTGGCAGATTCGGGCCCCGGCCGGTTGCGCGATGCGGTTTTATTTCTGGACAAGGCACCGGTTGGTAAATCGGTGCCAACCCCGCGTTTGCAGCAAATGCAGGATATCGCCAAAGCGCACGGCACTGAAATCCTGAAGGCAACAATCGGCACCAATGTATCGCCCGCGCTGGTTCTGGCGGTGATTGGTATTGAATCTGCGGGCAACAATGGTGCGGTTAGCGGGGCAGGGGCAACGGGCCTGATGCAGTTAATGCCGGACACGGCCAAACGGTTCGGAGTTGAGGATGCGACGATAGCCAATGAGAACATCAAAGGTGGTGTCGCCTATCTGGATTGGTTGATGAAAGAATTCGATAACGATCCGGTAATGGTGCTGGCCAGCTATAATGCGGGCGAGGGCGCGGTCAAAAAACACGCCGGTGTGCCGCCCTTTGCCGAAACCCGTGCCTATGTGCCCAAAGTTCTGGCCGCGTGGACCGTGGCGCGCGGATTATGTTTAACGCCGCCCGAACTGGTAACGGACGGCTGTGTGTTTGCAATTAGATCGGTGGCCTCGAAATGAGTGATAATAAACCGTTGGTTTTGGATGTGGACGGCACATTCCTGAAAACCGATATGCTGCTTGAAAGTTTCTGGGCTGGTTTGGGGCAAAACCCCTTTGCAACACTAAAGGCGACGTTCAGCCATTTGGGCAATCCCGCCCGCCTGAAACAAGAGCTGGTTAATATCGCAAACCTGCGCACCGACCTGTTGCCGGTGAATGCCCAGATCAAGGCGGTGGCCGATGAAACCTTGGCATCGGGGCGCGAAGTGGTGCTGGCCTCGGCCTCGGATCAGGCGCTGGTGGCGCGTTTGGCGCAGGATCACGGGTTAAGTGCGCAGATTTATGCATCCGACGGGGTAACCAATATGAAAGGTGTGGCCAAAGCGGATGCTTTGGTTAACGCATATGGCGAGGCGGGATTCCATTACGCCGGAAACGACAAAGTTGATCGCGCCGTTTGGGACCATGCGAATGGTGCGCTGATTGTTGGCAAACATGCCGGTATTGCGCGCGATCTTGCGGCTGCGGGCAAACAGGTGGCGCAATATTCCAGTGGCTGGAAAATGCGCGATCTGATCCGCGCTATTCGTCCGCATCAATGGGTCAAAAACATCCTGCTGGTGCTGCCGATGATTGCCGCCCATAACTTTGGCCTCCCCACCCTGTTGATGGTGCTGCTGGGGATGGTCGCGTTTAGCGCTGCAGCCTCATCTATATATATAGTGAATGATCTGCTGGATCTCGAGGCAGATCGCCTGCACTCCAAAAAGCGCCATCGCCCGTTTGCCGCGGGCACTGTACCGATCGGCGTGGGTATGGTGGCCAGCATCGGACTGGGGGCCATTGCGCTGGGGGTCGGCGCGTATCTTGGAACGGCCTTCTTGCTGGTGGTCACAGTCTATATGATGCTATCGCTGGCCTACTCATTGCGCCTAAAGCGGATGCGCTGGGTGGATATCGCCACATTGGCCAGCCTGTACACCCTGCGCGTGGTGGCGGGGGCGGCGGCCAGCGGGGTTGGTGCCTCGAGCTTTATGCTGGTCTTTATCTTTCCGGTGTTTATCTCGCTTGGTTGCGTGAAACGGCTAACGGAACTGACACTGGCCACATCTGACGAACGGTTGCCGGGCCGCGGATACGGGCGGCCGGACCGCGAGGATTTGCTGAATGTGGCAGGGCTTGGCACTGTTGGCGCATTGCTGATTTTCTTTCTCTACAGTTTTAGCGAACAAGCAACAGAACTTTACCCGACACGCTGGTTGCTGTGGGTCGGATTGTTACCGCTGGCGTGGTGGCTGATCCGCATGGTGCGGCTGGGCTATCTTGGGAAACAGGATTACGACCCAATTGTTTTTGCGATGACTGATAAGCGCGGCATCGGCATCCTGATGATCCTATTGTCGCTGATGTTCTACTCAGCTGGGCTGTGGCAGGAATGGTTCGGGATTTGAGCGCGCAGGCAAAGCTTCCGCTAACAGGTATCCGCGTGCTGGATGCCTCTACCTTTATCGCTGGCCCGTCCTGTGCCGCTCTGCTGGGTGAATTCGGCGCCGAGGTGATCAAGGTCGAACACCCAGCTGGGGGTGACCCCTTGCGCCGCCTAGGCACCAATAGCGGCTCGGAGGGCCGATCCCTGTTGTGGCTGAACGAGGGGCGTAATAAACAAAGCGTCACCCTGAACCTGAAATCGGACCGCGGGGCAGCGATGTTCCGCGATATGGCGGCCAAGGCGGACGTTGTGATCGAAAACTTCCGCCCCGGCACGTTTGATCGCTGGGGCCTGTCGTTTGAAACCCTGCGCACCGCCAACAAAGGGCTGATCATGCTCAAGGTGTCCGGCTATGGTCAGGATGGCCCGTACCGCGACCTACCCGGTTTTGCTCGCATTGCGCATGCGGTGAGCGGCCTTAGCCATCTGACCGGCGAGGTGGGTGGTGCCCCTCTGACCCCAGGATCTACGTCGCTGGCCGATTATATGTCCGGCCTTTATGGCGTCATTGGCATCATGATGGCGCTGCGCAGCCGTGACGTGTCGGGGCAGGGGCAGATGGTCGATGTTGCATTGTATGAATCAGTGTTTCGGGCGCTGGATGAAATTGCGCCTGCCTATGCGCTAAAGAACAAGGTGCGGGGCCGTCAGGGCATCCACACGGTGAACGCCTGCCCACATGGGCATTTCCAGTGCAAGGATGGTAAATGGGTCGCCATCGCTTGCACCAATGATAAAATGTTCGCCCGTTTGACGGTGGCAATGGGGCAACCCGATCTGGCCGCACCGGACCGCTACCAAACTGTGAAATCCCGCATTGATGACGAGGACGCCGTGAACCGGATTGTGCAGGACTGGGCTGGGGAGCATTCCCAAGAGGTCATCCAGAACGCCTGTAGTGTAGGCGAAGTGCCGTGTGGTGCAATCCTGTCGATTGACGAAATTCTGAAAGATCCGCAATACGCCGCCCGCAAAACCCTGACCGATATGATGGTCGAAGGGGTGGGTGAATTGCCGTTCCCGTCGCCGTTGCCACGCCTGTCGGAAACCCCGGGACAGCTAAACTCGCTGGGCCCGAAACTGGGCGCTTCAAACGCGGCTATATATAGTGAGTGGCTGGGACTGACAAAAGCCGACCTAATCAAACTTAAAAAGGACGGTGTTATCTAACCCCATTTTCGTTCCATAAATATCCGCGCCGCAGGCATAGAATCTCTTTAGATCGACATCTTCTTAAAGATGAATTCAGGGATCGACCGGATGATCAGCATAATATAGCGCCAGAAAAACGGCGTGTAGATCACGTTCTTCTTCTTGCGCACCGCTTTCAGAATGTCACCGGCCACCTTTTCAGGTGTGGCGACCAGAAACATCCCCTCAATGCCCCACGTCATGCCCGTGTCGACAAACCCGGGTTTCACCGTCACCACATGCCCACCGGCGCGGGTCAAACGGTTGCGCAGGCCCGACAGATACGTGGCAAACCCTGCCTTGGCCGCACCATATACATAGTTGCCAATGCGCCCACGGTCCCCCGCAACGGACCCTACGCCAACCACACAGCCACCGCCGCGTTGCTCCATTTCAGGCACGATGCCTTGCAAAAACGTGGCGGGGCCGCTGAAACTGTCGATCACCGTGCCCTCAATCAATGACGGGTCCGCATCAATGTCTTCCTGTGGCGGCATCGAGCCAACAAAGACCGCGACATTGATCATACCATCCTCGCGTATGGCCTTCTTATAGATTGGCGCAAACGTCTCGCGCTTGCGGGCGTCAAACTTTACAGCCTCGCCCATCCGTGCGCCATAGGCCACGCAATCGGCTGCCGTGCGTTTCAAATCGTCCATGTCACGGCCCGCCAGCAACACGCCATGGCCCTGTTCAGATACAGCCCGCGCGAACGCTTTGGCCATCGATGATGTGGCTCCTAATATGATCCAGGTCTCGCTCATTATATGCTCCTCAGATCAAGTCGGCGAATGATGTCGGTGATAAAATTTCCGTCGGGGTCGGCTTTGACCACCTCGGCGACGTATTTTGCGTGCTCTCTATACATAGGCTTTACGCGGCCCCCTTTGGCCAAGGAATCTTTGGCCAGATAAATCCGCCCACCAGCCACCAGCGTCATTTCTTCCAGCATGTGGATCAGCGCCTCGGTACCCGCACGGTTGGGGAAATCGACGGCCAGCGTGTAGCCCTCCATCGGAAAGGACATATAACCGGCCCGTCCTTTGCCCATGCGCTTCAAAACCGCCAATGGTGACGCCATACCGGAATGGGCGATTTTTCCCAGTATCTCGCGCAAGGCATCAGCTTGCTCGATCGGCACCACGCATTGGAACTGGTGGAACCCGCGTTTGCCATACAGACGATTCCAGTTGTGGATCGCATCCAGCGGAAAAAAGAATTCGCTGATCGGTTTGACCGATGTGCGGCCGGATTTCGGCACCCGCCCGTAATACATCTTGTTGAACAGTCGCACGATGGGTTTGGACAGCGCGAATGACGGGGCGTTAAACGGCACGGAACGGGATTTCGTTGGTTTGGGAATTAATCCGGCTCCGGTTTCGCCTTCTTCCAGAATACCGCGCCCCAGCGCATCACCCTTGGCGGTGGCATCAATCCAGCCGACCGAATAGATGGCATCCGAATGGTCCAAGGCCTCAAGGAAATCATCCCAGCCTTCAATCCGGCGTTCGGTCACCATCATCACATCGCCCTTGCAGGGGATCATCTGCAATTTGGCTGTGGCAATCACACCGGTTTGTCCTAACCCGCCAACCGTGGCCTTAAACAGGCCCGCATTTCGTTTTGGTCCGATCACTTGTTTCTTGGTGCCATTCAATAGGGTTAGACTGACTACGTGTTGTCCGAAGGAGCCGATCCCGTGGTGGTTTTTGCCATGCACGTCATTGGCAATACAGCCGCCAACCGTGGCAAATCCGGTACCGGGCATCACTGCAGGTAACCAGCCGCGTGGCGCGAATATCCGCGCCAGCTCGCCGATTTGGCAGCCGGCCTCGACCTCTAGAATACCCGTGGCCTCATCAAACCCCAGTATCCGATCCATCCGCGTCATATCAATCGCACGGCCGCCATCATTCAGTGAGGTATCCCCGTATGAGCGGCACATGCCGATTGCGGGGGCAGGTTCGTCACCCAGCAAAGTATCCAGCGCCGAAGCGCGTTCTGGGCGGGCCAATTCACCCGTCGCAGTATGAACCCGGCCCCAGCCGGCATAATCAGCAGTTTTCCAGCGCATGTTTTGTCCTTAATGAAATTCGTTCGGCAAAGGGGAACACAGCCATCCCGATGCCAATGGCGAACCACAGTGTTGTGATCCGTATGATTGCGGTTGCGGGCAGGCCGACTTCCAGCGGCACGCCTTGGGTCATCAGCAAGGCTACCATCGCGGCCTCGGCCCCGCCAACACCGCCGGGTGATCCTGTTAGGCTGCCTGCGAGGGTCGAGAAGATGAATATTGCCACAGCCATCGCCAACCCGATGTCAGCCCCAAGCCAGCCCAATAGCATGTAAAAGGCGTATCCTTCGGCCAACCAGCCGATCAGGCCAAGGCCAAGGGCCGTCAGCATCACCGGCGTGTTCGAAAACTGTTTTAAGGATCGCGCTGCCATGCGGATGCGGCCAAATAGGCGGGGTTTGTAACCAATGACCTTATAAGTGTATGTGACCACTGCCGACAGCAGGGCAGGGCGTGTCGCCACCACTGCCAGTGCAATTGCAACCAAGGTTATGGGCAAGGCACCGGCAATACCGGTGGCTGTCAATGAAACCGACAGGCCCAGAATAACTGCAATTGCCGCAAGGTCCATCGCACGATCCATCAGAACCAATGGCGCGGTGCGCTCAACCGCCCATCCGGTTTCGCGCTTTAACCAGCGCATGCGGATCAATTCACCCACCCGCCCCGGTGTTATGCTCATGGCAAAGCCACCCAGAAAGTGGCGCATGTCTTGTATTATTCCTGTGGGCAGACCCAATCGGCGGGCGAACAAATGCCAACGCATACCGCGCAGCAGATAATTGATCAGCGATAGGGCCAACAAGATGACTACTTTGGACAAGGACAGTTTGGCAAGTTGTGTTTTCGTGTCGTCCCAGCCCGTTGCGGCAGCCAATCCAATCAACCCGAACAGCATCAATGCGAACAAGCCGCCCAGAAATAGCATATCGCGCCCGCGCCGTGCAGGGCGGGGCGATGTGTGGGGCCGTGCCTGATTATTTGTGCTGCTCATACTCATTACCAGCCATTTAGGGGCTAATTGGGGCGATAATATGAAGCTGTTGCTGATTTTGAAACAATAAAGATGCTTTCCGGCATTCATCTACCATTCCGTTCTGTATTTTGCGCCCTTTAGGGAGTCGATCTCATCGAAATCAGGCTAAATCACCCTCTTATTCTGTAATAATTCTACTGAATTATCACCAAACCTCTTGTGCAGCTGTGAAACCTAAGCGCGAAATATTACAAAC
>NZ_JBSMEZ010000102.1:0-6824 GCF_056498605.1 Profundibacter sp. | reverse complement strand
TATCCGTGGGGATCGCGGTATCACATATGCGCAAAATCTGCCGAAAAACTCCCATGTGACGCAGGGCGAATGGTGGCCCGCCGATTACACCGGCCCGCCCCTGATCAGTTTTGCCGAAGAAGAAGCAAACGAAATTGGCCTGAAAATCGGTGACATGCTGACGGTGAATATTCTTGGCCGTGATATCACCGCCCGTATCGCCAATTTCCGCGCCGTGGATTTTTCCGACGCCAGCATCAATTTTGTCGTCACGATGAACCCTTCCGCACTGGCCGGCGCCCCCCATACGTCAATCGCCACCGTTTATGCATCCGAACAGGCCGAGGCTGGGTTACTGCGCGACCTGATGCAGGAATTTCCCAACATCACCGCGATCCGAGTGCGTGACGCCATCGCGCGGGTCTCAAAGGCGTTAAGCGGGATCGCTGCGGCCACATCCTATGCCGCTGGCATCACACTGCTAACCGGATTTGTTGTGTTGATCGGAGCTGCCGCCGCAGGCGAGGCGGGCCGAACCTATGAGGCCGCAGTGTTGAAAACAGTCGGCGCATCGCGTTGGCGTATCCTGACCAGCTTTATGTTGCGCACCGCCATTCTGGGGGCCGCCGCCGGGGTGGTCGCCTTGTTCGTTGGCGCAATGGCGGCGTGGGGCGTGGTGACCTTTGTGATGAGCACAGGTTACCAGTTTGATGTGATTTCGGCGCTGACAATCATTGCTGGCGGGGCCGGTGCCACGCTTTTGTCAGGGTTGGCCTTTGCCTGGCGCCCACTTGCAGCGCGCCCCGCACGCGTGTTGCGAATGCAGGAGTAGAAGGCCGAACGGTCAGCGGGTCAGCGACAGGAACAGTTTTGGCAGCTTTTCCGGCAGGCTTTCGACCCGATCGATAACCGCAAAATTATTACGGCCAAAGATATCGGCGATGTACTCGTCGGCCTTTGGATCAAGACTGATGCAATAGGTTGTCACCCCTTTGCTGGCCAGCTCGCCCACCGCCAGATGGGTATCGTCCATCAAATATTTCGGGTCCTGCACATCAATATCATGAGGCTCGCCATCAGTCAGCACCAGCAACAACTTTTTCTCCTCGGACCGATGCGCCAGATATTCGCCTGCATGGCGCAGAGCCGCTCCCATACGCGTAGAATTACCCGCTTTCATTGCACCTAGGCGGGCCTTTGGCTCTGGCCCCCAAGCCTCGCCAAAGCCTTTGAAATGAGTGTAGCGCACCTCGAACCGAGTATTGGAAGAAAATCCGGCAATGGCAAACGGATCACCCAGAGCATCGACAGCGGTGGCCAGCAAGGCGGTGGCCTCCTGGCTGAGTTGCAGAATGCTGGCATCGGCGCCCTCAACTGTGTCGTTGATAGATTCTGAAAGATCGAGCAACAAAAGCACCGAAATATCGCGCCCGTCTTTGACATGGCTTTGGTGGATACGGGTGTCGGGCGTGGTGCCAATGCGAAAGTCAATCGCGGCGCGAATGGCCACATCAATATCCAGATCATCGCCCTCTTCCTGATAGCGAATGCGTTTGCGTTGTTGCGGCTTTAGCAGCTCAACAATCTGTTTAAGCTGCGCGATGAGCCGCTGATGTTTGGCCAGCAAACCATCAATCAGGCTGGCGTCGCCCTGTGGCTGGATCGCCTCGTAAACCGTGGCCCAATCAGGGCGGTAGTTCTGTATCTGGTAGTCCCATTCAGGGTAATGGCGCGGCGGCAACAACCCGTCGTCAAGTTTCTGTGCATCACGGTCGGCGGTGTTGTGATCCGAGTGAAACTCATCGTCGTTATCTGGCTCTTCGAGGAAAATCCATAGGTAGCGGTTGTCATCCCGATAGCTCACTTCGGTGTCTTCAAACCAGACTTTGGGCTGGCGAAAGCTATGCTCGTGGTTGTCCCGTAGCCAATGAATGCCCAGCTCGATACTGATTTTAGCGTCATGCGGGTTTTGAGCAAAGGCAGTGCGGAATTTTTCCACAGCCTCGAGCAGGGCTGGGTCGCTATATCGGTGATCAGGATTAAGCAACGCGTATGAAAGCATCGCCAGTTTATGGCGGATACAGGACCAGCCATCGGGGCAGGAACCGGGTTTGGGTATCGGATGCAGTGATAACCAGAGGTGGCGCAATCCGGGCAGTTTTTCCATCGCCAGATGTTCAACCCGTGCATCCTCGAACATTTCGATGCAGATGTGTTGAAACACGCTAAAATTATCGGCCAGATACGGCTCTGACCACATTTTATGGGCCATCATATGTGCGATCATCGCGCGGTAACGATTGATGCCTGCAACGCCGTTCCAATCCTCGTAAACATCGGGGATATGCAGCCCTTGGCGGTCGAGATGCTGGCGTGGTTTGCGCTCGGTATCTAAGGCCTCGGAATAGGGGCGATATTCGGCGTCTTCGTCCCAAAAAGCACGGGCAAATAGGTGCAACTGGCGCTCGTGGTCCATGAACAGGGTGCCGTTGCGCTCCTTGACCAGCATCGCCTTTGCATCGGCACTTTGCAGGCTGAAATAGTCAGGCAAACGGTGCGGGTGATCGCTGTAAACGCGGATGCCGTAGGTGATCCAGTTTGCTACACCCGCCATCGACAATTGGCCGAACAGATAAGGCGCGCGCTCAACCAGTGCGGTGGTGCCCTCTTTGGCATTGAGCACCATTTCCCTAACCAGTTCCAACCAACCGCGCAAGGATTCCACGCTGTTCAGGCGCCGTGCAATTGCGGGTAATGTAGCCAGAAATGGCGCATAGGCCCCGCGCACCGCATATTCCGATAAAAAGGCGGTAGTGGCGGCAATTTCGGGGATTATTTCCGGCTCGGAGTAGCGCACAACCTCTGGAATTTCATCAAGAAAGATCAACACCAATTCGGTGCCGCGCCCAAGTGCTGCAACCCTATCAGCCCCCGTCAGCCATGCTTTCAGGTCATCATCATTCAGCACGCTTTGTGCGTTATGCAGGGCGTCCTCGAATATATCGTCGATGCGTTTGACCGTGCTGCTTAGGCGGTCGCGCCAAATCTGGGTTTCAGGTGTCATGTCCGCCCTCCGCCGCCTTTTGTTTTAGCCAAGAACCAGATCAACTGCCGCATCCAACGTGGCGCGGATGTCTGCATCATCGGTCAGCGGGCGCACCATAGCCATTTTGCTGGCCTCAACCGGATCAACGCCCTTGCCAATCAGCATCGCCGCATAGACCATCAGGCGGGTGGAAATACCCTCGTCAATGCCGTGTCCCTTAAGGTTGCGGGCGCGGTGCGCGATATCAACCAGCTTGCTGGCCAATGCCGAGTCAACACCGCCCTCTATGGCAACGATGGTGGCCTCGACCACTTCGTCAGGATAGTCAAAATCAAGCGCGGTAAATCGTTGCTTGGTGGACTGTTTCAAATCCTTCATCAGGCTCTGGTAGCCAGGATTGTAGGAAATCACCAGCTGGAAATCCGGGTGCGCCTCCAGCAGCTCGCCTTTTTTATCTAGCGGTAGAACGCGGCGATGATCGGTCAGCGGGTGGATCACCACTGTGGTATCCTGACGGGCCTCGACCACCTCGTCCAGATAGCAAATCGCCCCGATGCGAGCCGCAACCGTGAGCGGACCATCCTGCCAACGGGTGCCGTTTTCATCCAGCAAAAACCGCCCTACCAAATCGGCTGCCGTCATGTCCTCGTTACAGGCCACGGTGATCAGCGGCTTTTGCAGTTTCCACGCCATATATTCGACAAACCGCGATTTACCACAGCCTGTCGGGCCTTTGACCATTACCGGCAAGCGGCACGCATAGGCAGATTCATAGAGCGTGATTTCGTTGGCGGTTGCCTGATAAAATGGCTCGTCTGTGATGCGGAATTGATCCGTGTCGCTCATTATATCACCCTTTTGATATGTGCTCTTTATGAAAGAAATGCGCCATGCCGCAGCTCTTTGATAAAGAGGCCCCTACCCCGCCGCAAAGACGGGATAGGGAAAGGGTAATGCTTACTTGTGCACGCCCAGTTTTTCGCGCCAACCCGGATAGATCGCATCCGCATCTGACGAGAACGATTCAAACGCGCCGCGCATTTCTTTATGTTCTTTGGCGAATTCTACCAGATCGATACCGTCCTGCCATGCTTCATAGGCCTGACGCAACGATTTTGCACCATCCGCAATACCGTCCTTGTGGCCCAATGCACCGCCGCCAGACGTCTGGATCACGTTACAATGGCCTAGGTTCTCAAAGAAACCAGGCAGACGCAGTGCGTTCATACCGCCGGAAATAATTGGCGTGGTTGGTTTCATGCCTTCCCATGGCTGGGTATAGTGCGTGCCCTTGGAAACATCATCAATCAATGCATCGGCCAAAACGGTGTCGCTGTTATAGCCTTCCATTTTACCAAAGCCCATGGTGCCGGTGTGGATGCCGGACGAGCCGGACATACGCGCCCATTTCATGTGGGCCAAAGCGGTGTAACCACGGTTGGATTCTTCGCCCGTGACCATGCCGTGACCAGCGCGGTGATAGTGAATGAACTGGTTGCCAAAGTGACGACGTGCCGTTGTGACCATGCCGCAACCGCCAACAAAACCGTCAACCAGCAGGGCAACGTTTTCAGCCAGAAAGCCGAACTGCTCCAGCACATATTCACCACGAGCGATCATTTCATTGGGGTCATCCGCGGTGATGTTGGCCGAGAACAATTTGGACTGGCCGGTTTCATCCATGGCGCGTTTCATTGAATCCACGATCAACGGAATGGATTCTTTCATCGGAGCATATACTTGGTTTCCCTGTGGCTCGTCATTCTTGATGAAATCACCACCCAGCCAGAACTGGTAGCAAGCCTCGGCAAATGGTTTCGGGCGCAGGCCCAGTTTCGGTTTGATGATTGTGCCCACAACCATGCCGCCATTTTCCAACGGACGGCCCAGAATGCGCCACATGTCTTTGATGCCCTTGTTGGGGCCATCAAACAGACGCAAGAAATTTGGTGGCACAAAGAAGTCGAGCAATTTGGCGTATTCAACGTCGCCCATTGCCTGGTTGTTGCCAATCATACAGGTCATCAACGACACAACCATGGCGCGGCCATCGGTGATGTTGCGGTCGAACAGATCGATCGGGAAAGCGATTTTCATCAGCTCTTTTTCTTCATCTATCTCGTAGCAAATCGCATCCAGACCCATGGCAAAATCATCCGTCGTGGATGTGGCCACATTGGTGCCAGTCGAACTTTCGGCGCAAAAGTGTGCAGCGGTGCCGATATAATCAAAAAAACCGTCGGCCGGTTTCATTTTATAGGCAGCAAGAACGTGTTTGCCCGCAGCAATAAGGTCCGATTCTTTCAGGGTCAGGTCGCTGTAACGACTGGTTTGGTCTAGCATGGTATCCTCCTCGTTTGGTCAATGGCGGTGCGGTTTCCCGCATGGTGGACTTGGTAAACGATTCGGAATATAAATAATAATCGATTGTTTCTACTGAAGGTATAGGTTTTTATCTATGAAAGGCTTGCCCCCCTCCCTGATCCTGCCCAATGTGTCTTTGCGCCAGCTGCAAATATTTGAAACCGTCGTGCGGCTGGACGGCTTTACCCGCGCCGCCGAGGCCCTGAACCTGAGCCAGCCTACAGTATCCATGCAAGTGGACAAGTTGAGCAAAACACTCGGCCTGCCGCTAATGGAGCAAGTGGGGCGCAAGATGCATATGACAACGGCGGGTCGCGAGGTTTACTCGTTAACGCAGGATATACTGGTACGGGTCGGTGCACTGGGTGATCTGGCGGACGAATTGCAGGGTGTGGTCAAAGGCGAGTTGCGCATCGCGGTGATCACCACGGCGGCCTATTTCATGCCGCATCTTTTAGGAGCTTTTGTGGAAACGCACCCAGAGGTGCAGCCGCGCCTAACCATTACCAATCGGGCCGAAGTGCTTGAACGGCTGCGCTCCAATCAGGATGATCTGCTGATTATGGGGCAGGTTCCCGACGAAATCGCGGTCAAGGCCTATCCGTTTATCGACAATGAAATGGTGGTGGTCGCCGCCCCTGATCATCCGTTGGCGGGACTACAGAATGTGTCGCTCAAACAAATCAGCCAAGCGCGGTTTTTAGAGCGTGAACCGGGGTCTGGCACCCGCAAAGCTGTTGAACGGATGTTCTCTGAACAGGGTCTATCGATCACACCCTATATGGAACTGGGCAATGCCGAAGCGATCAAACAGGGGGTGATGGCCGGATTGGGTATTTCGGTATTATCACGGCGCAATCTGGGGCTTGAGTTGAGCAACCGCCATATTATTGTGCTTGATGTGGTTGGCTTTCCCTTGATCCGCCGCTGGTATGCAGTGCATCTACGAGACAAGAAACTTTCGCTTGCGGCGCGCAGTTTTCTGGTCAGCCTGCTGGACGACAGCAATGCCATTCTGGAAACAGGTTGAATGAACACCCCCATGCCTATTTCGAAGCCTTTGAGTGCGCGCACGCGTATCTTTTTACGAACATCTTCATGGGTCAGAACCCAAACTCTATATCTTTTTTCCGAAGGCTATCAGAAACCCATTCCAAACCCGACAGCGAATTAGACCAAGATGCGGACTGCGCGTGAAGTTGGGGGTCGACCGCATGGTCATAGTCGAGCGCAATCCAGCGGTCGATGACAGGGCAGTTGTTGAAATAGGCTTGAGGCGCAAAACATTTGCACAATACTCAGATCGATTGTAAGCGGTGCCCCGTTCCCACCTAAGCCTTAAAATTCCACGGTAGCAGGTCTTCAATGTCACTTTGTTTGTGCCCGTTGACGATGGCAGTAAGGATGCCGGAGATGTATGCGTGCGGTTCCACGG
>NZ_JBSMEZ010000101.1:0-97076 GCF_056498605.1 Profundibacter sp. | reverse complement strand
CGGTGAAGGAGTCCAAACGCGCGGGATCGTCGCTAAAATTCTGTCGGGTGGCAACCGGCGAGGCGGATATATACCCGCGCATGGGCCGCACTATGGAATGGGACACAGCGGCGGGTCATGCGGTCTTGTCGGGTGCGGGGGGGCATGTGGTGCGGTTTGACGATCACAGTCCACTGGTTTACGGCAAGGCAGATTATGCCAATCCATTTTTCATTGCCTATGCTCCGGGTGTGGATCTGAAGCTGGCGTAAAATGTATAAAAGTGTTAGTAATTACTACCATTGGTGGAGCGATGTTGCTGTTGGGGTATAATAGCCACATTTTTCCCCCTGACCTGTAAATAGTTACTGGGATATTCTTGTCTAATTAACAGTTTGGGCGTTAACTAAGAAAAAACGCCATCTCTGTTCAAGGAGAGGCCAAAAATATGAGTGTAGGCAATGAAGCGTAAAGTTACCAAAGCAATCTTTCCCGTGGCTGGGATGGGAACCAGATTCCTACCGGCAACCAAGTCCGTGCCAAAAGAGATCATGACGCTGGTTGACCGGCCATTGATCCAATACGCAATTGACGAAGCACGCGAGGCAGGGATCAAGGAATTCATCTTTGTCACTTCGCGCGGCAAAGGCGCACTTGAGGATTATTTCGATATCGCCCCGACGCTTGAAGCGTCCCTGCGCAAGGCAGACAAGCGCGAGTTGCTGGAGATATTGAAAAGCACCAATATGGAAAGCGGGGCGATCGCCTATATTCGCCAACACAAAGCATTGGGGCTGGGGCACGCTGTTTGGTGTGCACGTCGGCTGATCTCAAATGAACCCTTTGCAGTGATCCTGCCGGACGATGTGATCGCAGCCGAAAAACCCTGCTTGAAGCAAATGGTCGAAGCCCATGAAGAAACCGGCGGTTGCGTTGTCGCTGCGATGGAAGTGCCACATGAAAAGGCGTCATCCTACGGCATTCTGGATATCAAAGAAGATATGGGCGCGATGGTGTCGGTCAATGGTATGGTCGAGAAACCGGAAGCCGGCACAGAGCCATCCAATCTGGCGGTGATCGGACGCTATATTCTGACACCGCATGTTCTGCGTAACCTGAACAAGATCAAGCAGGGCGCAGGTGGGGAAATCCAGCTGACAGACGCGATTGCCAAGGAGATTGAGCAGGGGCGTAATGTTTACGGATACAGATTCCGTGGGCAAAGGTTTGACTGTGGTTCCAAGGCCGGTTTTTTGCAGGCGACGGTGGCCTTCGGGTTGGCCCGTGAAGAATTGCGCGAAGAATTCTCGCAGTATCTGAATGAAATGGTGTCGCTGCAAAAAGCGGCGCAATAATAACGGGCGGTGCAATTTGGCGCATGTTTTGGTCACGGGCGGGGCGGGCTATATCGGGTCGCACGCCTGTAAGGCGCTAAAGGCGGCAGGTTATACGCCGGTCACATTTGATAACCTGGTAACGGGGTGGGCCGACGCGGTTAAATTTGGCCCGCTCATACAGGGCGACCTGCTGGACCGCGCCCGTCTGGACGAAGTTTTTGCCAAATATCAACCCGTTGCCGTGATGCATTTCGCGGCCCTGTCATTGGTGGGCGAAAGCATGGAGCTGCCCGGTAAATATTGGCGCAATAATGTGGTTGGCTCTTTGACCCTGATCGAAGCAGCGGCCGCTGCTGGCTGCAAAAATTTCGTCTTTTCCTCGACCTGCGCCACCTATGGCGATCAGGATAACGTGGTGCTGGACGAGAATTGCGCGCAAATGCCGATCAATCCCTATGGCGCCTCAAAACGCGCGATTGAGGATATTCTGGCGAATTTCGGCGAAAGCGACGGGATCAATCATGTAATTTTCCGCTATTTCAATGTGGCGGGTGCTGATCCGCAAGCCGAGGTGGGTGAATTCCACCGCCCCGAAACCCATCTGATCCCGCTGGTGCTGGATGCGATTGAAGGGAAACGCGCGGCGCTGACGATTTTCGGCACGGATTACGACACGCCCGATGGCACCTGCGTGCGCGACTATGTGCATGTGTGCGATCTGGTTGATGCGCATGTTCTGGGGCTAAAGTGGCTGGAGGACGGTAAAGGCAACCGCGTGTTTAATCTGGGCACAGGCAAGGGGTTTTCTGTGCGTGAGGTAGTGGATGGTTGCCGTGTAGTGACCAACCGTGAGGTGCCGTTAAAAGAGGGGCCGCGTCGTGCAGGGGACGCGACCAAACTGGTGTCAGGCAGTGAGCGCGCCGAAAAAGAGCTGGGCTGGACCCCGCACCGGTCCAACATGGAAGCGATGGTAGTGGACGCATGGCGCTGGCACCAAAACGGCCATTATGAAAAATGAGATTTTGCGCTAGGGTGCTCCCTAAATAGGGAAGGCGAAACATGCGAAACCTTTGGACTGCATATAGGATGCGCCAAAAACGGCGACGGCTGCTATTGCGGGCGCTCAGAAAGCGTCGCCAGCTGGTTTCAGTTATGGACAGGTCCGATCAGATCACAGCGGACGCAATCCTCGCATTTTCAACGGTGCGTAATGAAATTATCCGCCTGCCGTATTTTCTGGAATACTACCGCAAGCTGGGTGTTGCGCATTTTCTGATTGTGGACAATGACAGTGACGATGGCACCCGTGAATATCTGGCCGAGCAACCCGACGTATCGCTGTGGCACACAACGCACAGTTACAAGCTGTCACGCTTCGGAGTGGATTGGCTGACATGGCTCCAGATAAAATTCGGACACGGGCACTGGTGTCTGACGGTCGATGCCGACGAGATACTGATATATCCCCATTGCGACACGCGCCCGCTAAAGGCGCTGACCGATTGGCTGGATCAGGCAGAAATCCTGTCGTTCGGCGCCATGATGCTGGATATGTATCCCAAGGGCGCGCTGGATGCGCAGACCTATCAGGCGGGGCAGGATCCGTTCCAGATATTGCGCTGGTTTGATGGTGATAATTACCGCAGCCAGATGCAATCCGAATTGCAAAACCTGTGGATACAGGGCGGTGTTCGGGAACGGGTGTTTTTTGCCGACAGGCCGGAACGCGCCCCAACGATGAACAAAACGCCTTTGGTGAAATGGAACCGCCGTTTTGCCTATGTCAGCTCCACCCATTCCCTGTTGCCGCGCCATTTGAACTGGGTTTTTGATCTGGGTGGCGCGGGCAAAACCACAGGCGTTTTGTTACACAGTAAGTTCCTGCACATGGTTGTCGACAAATCCCGCGAGGAAAAACACCGGCAGGAACATTTTGAAAACAGCAGCCAATATGACACCTATTATGACAGCCTAACCCAAAGCCCTGATCTGTGGTGCGCGGCATCGTATCAATATGACGGTTGGCAACAACTAGAGGCGATGGGGTTGCTGTCAAAAGGGGCGTGGGATTGACCCTGTGGTAAACTTGTCAATTATCGTGAAGTATTAAGCAATTACCCCATTTACGCAGGGGCAATTGGGCGTTATTTATAGGGCAATAATAAAAAGACGACAAAGACAATATCAGAGGCAAAGGGTGCGAAGAGTTAAGGGGGTATCCCCAAAACCTACCAAATTCGAGCATTTCTAACGTTGCATTAAAGGTGACGTGATACTTGAATTCAGGATATAGGTTCTCTGAGCACAAGGAACGGTTTTTAGATTGGGCGCATTATCCTCATATAGGTTGCGAATAGCGCGTCAACGCTGGCGCGCCCGCGCGTTTCGCAAGGGGTGTGAGCTGAAACCTGTGGCCAATCGCACCAAACAGATCAAACCCGACGATATCATCATCTTTTCGACTATGCGGAATGAGCGGATTCGCCTGTCCTATTTCCTGCGGTATTACCGTGGTCTGGGGGTGAACCACTTTGTGATGGTCGACAATGACAGTGATGATGGATCACGCGAATTTATGGCGGATCAGCCGGATGTTTCGCTGTGGGCCACTACCAAAAGCTATAAGAAATCTCGGTTCGGGGTGGATTGGCTGAACTGGTTACAGATGAAATACGGACACGGCCATTGGACACTGACGGTAGATGTCGATGAATTTCTGGTGTTTCCGTTTAGTGATACACGCTCAATTCGGGCATTAACTGATTGGTTGGATGCGTCATCAATCCCGTCGTTTAGTGCGATGTTGCTGGATATGTATCCAAAGGGGCGGCTGGACGCGACACCGTACCGGTCCGGCCAAGACCCGTTCGAGATTGCGTCATGGTTCGATAGCGGCAACTACACGATCTCTAAAAACAAAAAATATGCCAACCTGTGGATACAAGGCGGGCCGCGGGCACGGTCATTTTTCACCGACGCGCCTGAAAACGCCCCCGCCATGAACAAGGTTCCACTGGTAAAATGGGACAGAAAATATGTTTATGTCAGTTCAACCCATTCGCTACTGCCCCGCGTGCTGAACCGAGTTTATGACGAATACGGCGGTGAAAAAGCATCGGGATGTTTGCTGCATGCTAAATTTCTGGACACATTCGGGGTCAAGGCCAAAGAAGAACTGGAGCGCGGCCAGCATTACGCCAATAGCCACGAATACAAGGCCTATCACGCGGCAATGCAGGAAAACCCTGATCTGTGGTGCAAATGGAGCGAGAAATATATCAACTGGCGACAGTTGGAGATTCTGGGCCTGATGTCCAAGGGGAACTGGGCATGAACAGGGCAGGATCAGTCGGCATCGTGATGATGGTGCACAATGCGCTGGACCGTGCATCGCAAGTGGCGCGTCACTGGGCGGTTAATGGCTGCCCCGTCGTGATCCATGTGGATTCGCAAGTGGACCGTGACGCATATAAGGAATTTGTTGGCGGGTTATCCGACCTGCCAGACCTGCAGTTTTCCAGAAGGCGCTATTGCGAATGGGGCGCGTGGTCACTGGTTCAGGCCTCACAAACCGCGTCGGAGCTGATGCTGAAATCATTCCCCGATGTGCGCCATATCTACCTTGCCTCTGGGTCCTGTCTGCCGCTTCGCCCTGTGCAGGAGTTGGTTGATTATCTGGCAGAACGCCCGCGTACGGATTTTATCGAATCCGCAACGACGGATGATGTTCCCTGGGCGATTGGTGGGCTGGATTCTGAACGCTTTACCCTGCGGTTTCCGTTCTCTTGGAAACGGCACCGTTCGTTGTTTGATGGCTATGTCAGATTGCAGCGGCGTTTGCGTTACAAGCGTAAAATCCCGATGGGTCTGGTGCCGCACCTTGGATCACAATGGTGGTGCCTGACCCGCCGCACGCTATCGGCGATTTTGGAAGATCAGGAACGCGATACCTTTGATAAATATTTCAAACGGGTCTGGATACCGGATGAATCCTATTATCAGACACTGGTCCGGCTGTTTTCCACGAATATCGAGAGCCGTTCATTAACCCTGTCAAAGTTTGATTATCAGGGCAAACCCCACACCTTTTATGATGACCACCTACAGTTGCTACGCCGGTCTGATTGCTTTGTTGCGCGTAAAATTTGGCCACATGCGGATCGCCTATATAAAACATTGCTAACCGACGAGGCAGAGGCATTGAAAAAAGCCGAGCCGAACCCGGGCAAGATTGATCGCATTTTCGCCAAAGCGGTCGAACGGCGCACCCGTGGCCGTGCCGGTCTATACATGCAAAGCCGCTATCCGGTTGAAGGCAGGGAAAACGGCGCAACGCCATCCTCCTATTCGGTCTTTCAAGGGTTTGCCGACCTGTTCGAGGATTTCGCACCATGGTTGGCCAATTCTACGGGTGCAACGGTGCATGGGCATTTGTTTGCCCCACAACGGGCAGAGTTTTCCGGCGGAGAAAGCATTTATAGCGGGTGCATACCCGATTCAGCGGCGATGCGGGATTCTAACCCGAAGGCGTTTCTGACCAACCTGGTCTGGAACACCCGTGGCGAGCAGCAATGCTTCCAGTTTAGCCCAAGAGATTTGCAAGATTTGAACTGGTTCATCGCCAAAGACCCGAATGCCATTATCACGGTGATTACCGGCGCATGGGTGGTGCCGCTGTTCCATTCCAACCTTAGCTTTGCTGAAATCAGAAAAGAATCGGCACGGCTGCAGAAGATCGAAAGCGAGCATATGAGGGTATTACGGTCCCCCTTTGCCAAGGCGCGGGTGCGGATCATGACGATGGCAGAATTCATCGAAGCACCAATGGAGCCGCTACAAACAATCATTGATACAATTGGCCCACGCAACAAGTTGCACACATTGTCCGAGGCACCAATATTGGCTGATCTGACCGGATTTGGGAAATTTTTGCAGAACCTGAAAAATCAGGGAATGCACCCGCATTTGATGGGGGATTTCCCGGCGGGCGACCATATTTCGCAAGCCACATCGAAACCGCGCAAACCGTATCTCGTCAGAAAATAGGATCCCATGTCAGATAAGTTCGACTATTTTGTTATGCTTGCGGAGAAGCGCACCGGATCAAATTTTCTATGTTCAAACCTGAACCAGTTTAAAGGGGTTACGGCACATGGCGAGGCGTTTAACCCGTATTTCATCGGGGACGGATATAAAACCGATCTGCATGGTGTTACGTTGGCCATGCGCGAGGCTGATCCAATTCGACTGATTGATGAAATGAAGGCGGCGCCAAATAATCTGGTCGGGTTCCGGTTTTTCTCAAGCCATGACATGCGGGCCTATGACCATTTTATGCCCGATAAACGGTGTGGCAAGATTATACTGACCCGTAATCCGCTGGAAAGTTACGTTTCGGAATTGATCGCATGGACGACGAACCAGTGGAAGCTGGGCAAAGGTGACAAGCGTGAAACAGCGCGTGTTCAGTTCAAGCTGGATGAGTTCAGAAAACATGTTGCCGAGTACCAGGATTTTCAGGTGAAAATCCTGAATGCGCTGCAATGTTCAGGCCAGACTGCTTTTTATCTGGCTTACGAGGATATCCAGAGCATCGATGTTCTGAACGGGATGGCCGAATTTCTAGGGGTCGAGAGCCGGATTGATGCGATTTCCACCAACCTAAGGCGTCAAAATCCCGGCACCCTGCGCGACAAGGTGATCAATTATGACGAGATGGTCGAGGCGCTGGCCGGAATGGATGTTTTCAATCTGACCCGCACCCCGAATTTTGAACCACGCCGCGGCCCCGTTGTGCCCAGCTATGTTGCGGCCGCAAACGCGTCGGTTATGTATCTCCCGATAAAGGGCGGGCTTGATGCGCAAATGCGCCTGTGGTTGGCGGGGCTGGATAAAGGTGGCGATCTGCAAGGCAATTTCAACCAAAAGACATTGCGTCAGTGGAAGCGGAAAAATACAGGCCACCGCAGTTTTACTGTAATCCGACATCCTGTGGTGCGGGCACATGCAGCCTTTTGCGAACATATTCTGGACACTGGAGCGGATGGATACCCCGAAATCCGCGAGAAACTGCGTAAAGAATATGATCTGCCTATTCCTGAGGGTGCGGTTGATGACACTTATGACCGGCGAGCGCACCGCGAGGCATTTCTGCGGTTTCTGGCGTTCCTGAAGGATAATTTGCGGGGTCAAACCAGCATTCGCATTGATGCCGTATGGGCAAGTCAGGCACAGGTTTTGCAAGGTTTCGGGCAGTTTGCATTGCCTGATATGGTGCTGCGAGAGGACCAGTTGGAAGAGGGTCTGGCGCAGATTTGTCAGCAGATAGGCGTGGATGCCATTGATTTGCCAGAGGCACCGTTCAGCCACCCGATTGCATTAAATAACATTTACGATGCTGACATTGAAGCCGCAACACGCGACATATATCAGCGCGATTATATGATGTTCGGGTATAAAGCGCTGGCTTAAAGCGCTTCGATTTATCATTGAAACACATTTAGCTGCGTTTCGCTAACGCTCAAACGCGAAATGTGTTGCTTTATGATTCAAAGTGAAGTCGAAGCGCTGTAGATCAGGCAGCTTTGGTTGTTTGGGTATCGGTCAACAATGCATGCAATGTTGCAGGGTCCGTATTGGCGCGCAGTTTGGTGCAGACGATGCTATCACGCATGGTTCTGGATACCAGCGCCAGCGCCTTTAAGTGCTCGACGCCGGAATCCAGCGGCGCAAACAGGGTAAACACCAAATCCACTGGCTGCCGATCTACAGAATCAAAATCCAGCGGCTTTTCAACCCTCAGGAATGCGCCAACAACCGAATCCAGTCCGGCAATGCGCGCATGCGGCAGGGCCACACCATGACCCACGCCAGTTGGCCCGAGGTTTTCACGATTTTGCAACGCTTCAACCGCAGTGCTGGCATCCAGATTGTATGCCGTGGCAACGATCTCTCCCAATTGCTGGAAGAGCCGTTTTTTGCTGGTTACCTGACCGATGGTGCGCACGGCCTCGGGTATAAGAATACTCGAAAGTTCCATTTACCTTCACTTCATTCCTGCCCTCATTCGATGGGCTTATGTGGCATTCTTTGGATCAACCCAGCCTATATTGCCGTCTTCACGGCGATAGACCACATTCACCCCACTGTGTCCTTCGTTACGAAAAACCATAATCGGTGCCCCTGCCAGCTCCATCTGCATCACGGCCTCGCCAACAGAAAGAGACGGTATTTTCGTCTCCATTTCGGCGATGATCATGGGTTGGAGTGTTTCGGGTTCCGATTCGTCTGTATGATCCGATCCGGCGAGGATATACGAGGATGCGCCAGAAAGTTCAACAGGTTGTGCGCGTTCGCGGTGGTGGTCCTTTAGGCGGCGCTTGTAACGGCGCAACTGTTTTTCCAGTTTGTCACTGCATTGATCAAAAGCGGCATAGATTTCATGGGTATGCGCCTTGGCCGAAGCTGTCAGGCCGGTCGAGAGGTGAATTGTTGCTTCGCAGACAAATTCATTGGCACTCTTTGAAAAAATAATCATCGCGTCCGTAGGGCGCTCCGCGTATTTTCCGACAACACCGTCTAGTTCGGTTTTAACGTGGGTTTGCAGGGCCTCACCTATATCAATCTGTTTTCCGCTGATCTGGTACTGCATCACATCTCCTTTGTATTAAAAAACAAACGTTCCCTTCTACAGTTGCGCAGAAAGAATTTCGCTTGGGTTATTGGTTCACGTATTTTTTGTGGCCCGGCGTTTTCTTGGGCGCTTGCTGTGCGGCCGTGATTTTCCGGCGCACGAACGATGATGGTGTATTCATACATCCACTCTATTTGGCGACAGAATGCGGTGCAATGTCAACTGCGGCAATGTGTAATAATTTACAATTACCTGCGAAGGTGAGCTTAGGATATCTTAAAATTATGGCCCAGATAAACGCGGCGCACGTTTTCATCTTTGATCACTTCTTCGGTAGTGCCGCTCATCAAAACAGTGCCATCATGCAGGATATAGGCCCGCTCAACGATTTCCAGCGTCTCGCGCACGTTGTGATCAGTGATCAGAACGCCGATTCCGCGATTCTTTAGATCAGCGACCAGTGTCCGAATTTCGCCAACAGCGATCGGGTCAACACCTGCAAAAGGTTCATCCAGCAGCAGATATTTAGGATTTGCAGCCAGACAGCGGGCAATTTCCACACGCCGCCTTTCGCCTCCGGATAGGGACAGGGCAGAGGCGCGACGCAGGTGTTCGACAGAAAAATCGCTCAGCAACTCTTCTAGCCGCTCGCGGCGCTTATGGCGGTCTTTCTCGGAAATTTCGAGGATCGATAGGATGTTATCCTCAACTGTCATCCCGCGAAAAATGGATACCTCTTGCGGTAAGTACCCGATGCCCAGCTTGGCACGGCGATACATCGGCAGCATGGTCACATCGCGCCCATCGATAATCACCTGCCCGCCTTCGGGCGTAATCAGGCCGGCAATGGCGTAAAAGCAGGTGGTTTTGCCTGATCCGTTTGGCCCCAGAAGCGCGACAACCTCGCCGCGTCCCAGATCAATGCTGACGTCGCGAATCACAGGGCGTTTGCGATAACTTTTGCGCAGATTGCGGATTTGCAAGCCGGCACTACCTTCGGAAACTGTTAAATCTGGGGTTTTGGCCATCGTTTAGTTGCCACCAGTCTGAAGAATGGTTTTCACGCGGCCATCCAGCGTAGCCTGTCCGGTTTTCAGGTTGACGGTCATGCGGTTTGACGAAAGCGCACTTTGCCCCTGGGTCAGGATTACGTTTCCGGTCATCACAATATTACCGTTGTCGATGGAATAAACCGCCTGATCGGCTTCGGCGGCCTCGGCTCCGTTTACCAGAACCACACCGCCAGATGCGTTCATTTTTGAAATCCGGCCAGCGCTGCCGCCTTGGGCATATACCACCACAACGCGGCTTGCCGATAGGCGCATTGTGCCTTGGCCGATCACAACGTTGCCGGTGAAAATGGCTGATCCATCAGCCTGATTGATCTGCAACTGGTCAGACGAAACCTCGACAGGTTGGGTCGTGTCGTGCTTTAGCCCGCCGAATGTAATTTGGGTGCCTTGGGCTGTGCCCATCGCAGGCGCTGCAACCAATGCCAGCGCGACCAATACCATGCGCAATTGAATAAACATCTTTTCCCCTCGAAATTCGGGCTAACTGCCTTTTGGATCGTATATCAGCTTCACCCCACCCTTGAAAACCAGAAGATGCGATCCATTTGGACCATTCTGGGTTTCAAGCATCATTTGGCCAGCATTTAGGGTTCCAAGCGGCCCTTCTGCGGTGATGGCCCCGTCAGTAAGCATGGATGTTTCATTCAGCGTTGCGGTTAGCCCCGCAGTGTCGATGATATAACCCGTCGAGGTCAGTATCTGCACCCCGCCCTGAAGGGTTACAAGTTGCTGATCAGTATTGATCACCCCATCACCTGAGGTAATATCGATACGTCCGCCCAAAGCATCCTCGATTACGGCAGTTAAATCCGTTGCCATAACGATTTCAGGGTTATCCGGTGAGGGGCGCGCAGATTTGGCGGTAATTGAAATGGCGGCCCCGTCTTCGGTCACACCGGCATAGTTTGGCGCCCCAATGCGCTGTTCACGCGCCAACCCTTCGACATCAACGTCGGCATAGGGAATAGATTGGGTCGGATCAATATTGCGGGAAAACAAAAACAGCGTCGACAGGATGCCCAAGGCCACGATTGGCAGGATTACCTTGGTCAGGGCAACAAAACGCGAATAGCTGTTGTCATACATTGTCATATCGGGATCGTGCCAGAATATATGCCACCGGCCAAGGGAATTGGCGCGGTGGTCAGCGGGGTTTTGCTTATGGGTAGTATCTAGGGTGCGAAAACCGGCGCATCAAGAGTGTGCGAAAATGTCGATCTCGGGCCAGCCCACAAGGTCCAGATTGGCCCGCATCGGCAGGAAATCGAAACAGGCTTGGGCAATTTCCATCCGGCCTTCGCGTTTCAGCCGAATATTTAGCGCGTCACGAAGGCGATGAAGATACAGAACGTCCGAGGCTGCGTATTCGATTTGCGCCTTGGTCAGTTCATCCGCACCCCAGTCGGAACTTTGCTGTTGTTTGGACACATCCACACCCAGCAATTCCTGCAGCAGGTTCTTTAACCCGTGGCGATCCGTGTAGGTGCGGATCAGGCGCGAGGCGATTTTGGTGCAATAAACCGGTGCTGTGACGGTGCCAAAGGCGTTCTGCATCGCGGCAATGTCAAAGCGCCCGAAATGGAACAGCTTCAACACATCAGGGTCGGCCAGCATGCGGCACAGGTTCGGCGCTGATGTCTGGCCCTTTTCGACCTGCACCAGATGCGCATTGCCATCACCGCCCGACATTTGCACAACGCACAAACGGTCGCGGTGCGGGTGCAATCCCATGGTTTCGCAATCAATCGCCACAACCGGGCCAAGGTCCAGATCATCCGGCAGGTCGTTTTTATATAGGTAATTCGCCACATCATATCCTTTTCGTTGCTGGGCTTTTACACAGAAATTTACGCGGCGGATAGGGCATAGAGGTGCGAAAAATCACCATAGGGTGCATAATCTGCTTGGCCACAGTGCCCAGATCGACCATCACAGGGGTATGAGCAATGAAGTGATCATCGTTATCCCCGCCCGACATGCGTCATCCCGTTATCCGGGCAAACCGCTTGCGCCGCTTGTGGGCGCGACAGGGGCGGCTAAATCCCTGATTGAACGCAGCTGGCTTGCAGCCAAACAAGTGGGCGGTGTGGTCGAGGTTTACATCGCCACCGATGACGCGCGCATTGCCAAGGCTGCTGAGGGGTTCAGAGCCAAGGTTCTGATGACATCCGAGAATTGCGCCAATGGCACAGAGCGCGTGGCGGACAGCCTGCGCAGTTTGGGCGAAGAGCCGGATATCGTCGTGAACCTGCAGGGCGACGCCCCGCTGACGCCGCCGTGGTTTTTAACGGCGCTGATCGACGAGATGCGTGCCAGCCCAGATGTTCAAATGGCAACGCCCGTATTGCGTTGTGACGGCCAAACCCTGACGAATTTTCGTGAGGATCGACGCAATGGTCGAGTCGGAGGCACAACGGCGGTGTTTGATGCAAACCGAGACGCGCTGTATTTTTCCAAAGAGGTAGTGCCGTTTACCGATGATGACTATGCATCAAATGCCGCAACGCCAGTGTTTCACCATGTGGGTGCCTATGCCTATCGGCCTGCGACGTTACGGGCGTATCAGGAATGGGGCGTTTGCGAGTTGGAGCAGTTGGAGGGGTTGGAGCAATTGCGGTTCCTTGCCCGTGGCATCAAAGTGCGCTGTGTCGAGGTTGAAGCTCGTGGCACAGTGTTTTGGGAATTGAACAATCCGGTCGATGTAGCGCGGATCGAGGCTGAGTTGAAGAAAAGGGGCGAGGAATGAAAACCGTTGATGTTGGGCAGGTGACATTCGCCAATGATGCGCCTTTTGTGCTGATCGCAGGGCCGTGCCAATTGGAAGGGCTGGATCATAGCCGCCAGATTGCCGAGAGCCTTGCCGCGACATGCGCTGACCTTGGCATCCCGTTTGTGTTCAAGGGCAGTTTCGATAAGGCCAATCGCACTAGTCTAGCAGGCAAGCGCGGCTTGGGTATCGATGAGGGTCTGACGATCCTTTCAAAAATCAGTGTCGAACTGGGCTGCCCCACCCTGACGGATGTGCATAATCTCGAGCAATGCGCGGTGGCTGCGGCGGCTGTAGACATCATCCAGATCCCTGCATTTTTATGCCGTCAGACCGACCTTCTGCTGGCGGCTGGCGAGACCGGGGCGGCGATTAACGTTAAAAAGGGCCAGTTTTTGGCGCCGAATGATATGGGCAATGTCGCCGATAAGGTGGCGAGCACTGGCAATGAACGCATTCTGCTGACGGACCGTGGCACATCATTTGGCTACAACATGCTGGTCAGCGATTTCCGCAGTCTGCCTATCATGGCAGAAACCGGCTATCCGGTGGTGTATGACGCGACGCACTCGGTGCAATTTCCCGGTGGGCAGGGCGGATCAAGCGGGGGCAAGCGCGAATATGTGCCGCCACTGGCGCGCGCGGCTGTTGCTGTCGGCTGTGCTTCGGTGTTCGTGGAAACACACCCCGACCCTGATAACGCGCCCAGCGATGGGCCGAACATGGTGCCGCTAGATCAGATGGCGGATATGCTGACTCGGTTGAAAGCGATAGACGAGTTGATGAAAAAGTAGGTTTTGGGATCCCTGATTGTTGGCCCAATCAGATTCCGCAAGCTGTTAAAAATACCACCCTGTATGTAAGGTAAGGTTAATGCGACATTGCGAAAAGGGTTGTGCGTATTATCCACAGATCAACAGTAACCATTTTGTCCCTCCCATCGCCTATACCCCCGATGCTCGGTATCCAGATATAGATATATTCTTCGTGGCCGGTGACTTCCGGTATATAGGGGATTGGTCTGCTTCGTCTGCCATTAATCGTAATAGGCTGCTGGACATGGTAGGTGCAGCGACAGTAAATAATGAAGTAATTCAATTACATACAAGATAATCATCTAATTACTAAACATTTAGTTTGACAGATCGCATTCCCTTGATGACTATCAATCCATCGGCGCGGGTCGATGAGATAAAAAGATTTTTCAATAACAGGGAGGAAATTAGATGTATAAATATCTGCTTTCCGCAGTCGCGGTAACAGCCGTCATTGCGGGGTCAAATGGCGCCTTTGCCGATCAGGCTGCAGCACAAAAATGGATTGATCAGGAATTCCAGCCATCATCGCTTAGCAAAGATGAACAGCTGGCCGAAATGGACTGGTTCATTGCGGCGGCAGCACCGTTTGCGGGAATGGAAATCAATGTCTTGTCCGAAGGCATTCCAACCCATTCTTACGAATCCGAAGTGCTGGCCAAGGCATTCGAGGAAATCACCGGCATCAAGGTAAACCACCAAATCCTGGGCGAAGGTGAAGTGGTGCAAGCTGTGCAGACTCAGATGCAAACCAACCGGAATCTTTATGATGGTTACGTGAATGACAGTGACTTAATTGGCACCCATTCACGCTTGCAGCTTGCCTATAACTTGACCGATCAGATGGCAGGCGACTGGGCGGGGACGACCAACCCCGGCCTTGATCTGGCCGATTTTATCGGCTCGCAGTTCACCACTGGTCCTGATGGTGACCTTTATCAACTGCCTGATCAGCAATTTGCCAACCTTTACTGGTTCCGCAAAGACTGGTTTGATCGCGAAGATCTGAAAACCGCGTTCAAGGCGAAATATGGTTATGATCTGGGAGTGCCGGTGAACTGGTCCGCCTATGAAGATATCGCCCAGTTTTTTTCCAATGACGTAAAGGAAATCGACGGCACAACCATTTATGGCCACATGGATTATGGCAAACGCGCGCCTGACCTCGGTTGGCGGATGACGGATGCGTGGCTATCCATGGCTGGTGCTGGATCCAAAGGCGAGCCAAACGGCATTCCAATTGATGAATGGGGCATTCGCATGGAAGCAGGGTCGTGTAATCCTGCTGGCGCATCCGTTTCACGCGGTGGTGCTGCCAACGGTCCGGCTGCGGTTTATGCTATCCGTAAATGGGACGAATGGCTGCGGGCCTACGCCCCACCTGGCGCGGCGTCGTTTGACTTTTACCAATCCTTGCCAGCCCTTTCGCAAGGCAATGTGGCCCAGCAAATCTTCTGGTATACGGCCTTTACTGCCGACATGGTGAAACCGCAATCCGAGGGCAACAACACGGTTGACGCTGACGGCACACCGCTGTGGCGTATGGCGCCTTCTCCGCATGGTCCCTATTGGGAAACTGGCCAAAAGGTCGGGTATCAGGACGTTGGGTCATGGACCTTCCTGAAATCTACTCCCACTGATCGTGCCCAAGCGGCGTGGCTTTATGCCCAGTTCGTTGTGTCCAAAACGGTTGATGTGAAAAAATCCCATGTTGGCCTGACCTTCATTCGGGACAGCACGATCAACCATGAAAGTTTCTCGGAACGGGCTGGTAAGCTGGGCGGATTGGTAGAATTCTACCGCTCACCGGATCGGGTTGCATGGTCGCCTACAGGTATTAACGTGCCTGATTATCCAAAGCTGGCGCAAATCTGGTGGCAGCAAATTGGCGATGTGAACTCGGGTGCGTTTACACCACAACAAGCGATGGACCGGTTGGCCGAGGAAATGGATATCACCATGGCCCGTATGCAGGCCGTGGATGAGGCTGCCAATGTTTATGGCGGCTGTGGTCCACGTCTGAACGAGGAAAAAAGCGCCGAGTTCTGGTTTGCTAATGGCGGGGCTAAACCGCCGCTTGAAAACGAGAAACCACAGGGCATCACGGTCAACTATGACGAGCTTGTTGCACGCTGGGCTGCCAACTAATTGCCTCCCTGAGGCTTGGTTCTTGCAAGTCAACTGTCCGGGGCCCCTCGTGGGGCCCCGGATGTAGATACCGAAAACAACCCGCCGCATTGAGGAAGATAAAATGACGCTTGAACTAAAAAGCATCACCAAACGTGTCGGCGCGATTACCCATATCAAAGAAACAACGCTGCGCCTTGAGCCGGGACATTTCAACGTCCTGCTTGGCGAAACCGGGGCTGGTAAAACCTCGTTGATCAAACTGATGGCGGGTCTGGATAAAATCAGCAGTGGTCAGATTTTCATGGACGGGCAGGACGTGACCCGCCTGACGACGCAAAAACGCAATATCAGTTTCGTGCACCAGTTTTTTGTGAACTACGCCCACATGACGGTTTTCGATAATATCGCCTCGCCGTTAAAGGTAGCGGGCATGGCCAAATCCGAAATTCAGGGACGGGTAGAAGAAGCCGCCGACATTTTGCAATTACGCCCGATGCTAAACCGTCGCCCGCATGAATTATCCGGCGGGCAACAGCAACGCACGGCACTGGCGCGTGCGATTGCCAAGGAAAGCAAGGCGGTGTTTCTGGACGAGCCACTGGCCAACCTTGATTACAAACTGCGCGAAGAATTGCGCGACCAGCTGCCGGAATTGTTTGCGGGCCGTGGTGCGGTGGTGGTTTATGCCACGTCCGAACCGGAAGAGGCCCTGCTGTTGGGCGGCTACACCGCGCTGATGAACGACGGGCATGTCACACAGTTTGGTCCAACCGCCGATATTTATCGCGCCCCGCATGATCTGGTTTCGGCCGCGGTATTTTCCGACCCACCGATCAATTCATCCATGATCAGCAAGGAGGGTGATCAGGCCATTTTGAACGACAAAACGCGCTGGCCGCTAACCGGCGATGCGCTGGGGTTACGGGATGGCGACTATACCGTTGCGGTTCGTCCGGTTCACGTTTCCCCATTGCGGCATCTGGATGATGCCGTTGCGCTGACGGGTAAGGTGCAGGTGACAGAGTTAAGTGGCTCCAACAGTTCGGCCCATTTTCAACTAGGGGCCAATAACTGGGTATCGCTTTCCCATGGCGTTCACCCCTACCGAATCGGTGAGGACCACACATTTTTCATGGACACATCCAAGTGTTTCTATTTCGCGCCCGACGGCAAGCGCGTGGCATAACGGGGGTAAGGCATGGCAAAAATCACACTTTCAAATCTGCGGCACAGCTATTACCCGAACCCGAAGGTGTCGGAGGATTACGCGTTAAAGGAAATTGATCTGACGTGGGAAGATGGCGGGGCGTATGCATTGCTGGGTCCATCTGGTTGCGGGAAAACAACGCTGTTGAATATCATTTCAGGGCTGCTGACACCGTCCGAGGGGCGCATCTTGTTTGATGATGTCGATGTCACCGACCTGCCGCCAGATCAGCGCAACATCGCGCAGGTTTTCCAGTTTCCGGTGATTTATGACACGATGACGGTTTTCGATAACCTTGCCTTTCCGCTGCGCAATCGTGGGATGGACGAGGCAAACGTAACCAAGCGAGTGAACGAGATCGCCGAGATGCTGGAGGTCGGTGATATGCTGAAGCTGCGCGCTGCTGGGCTGTTGCCGGACAACAAGCAAAAGATATCAATGGGTCGTGGGCTGGTGCGTGACGATGTGAATGTGGTGATGTTCGATGAACCGCTGACCGTCATTGATCCGCACCTGAAATGGAAGCTGCGTTCCAAATTGAAAGAACTGCACCAAAGGGTTCGCGCCACGATGATATATGTGACCCATGATCAGACCGAGGCAATGACATTTGCCGATCAGGTGGTGGTGATGCAGGACGGCGAGATCGTGCAGATCGGCACGCCGGTCGAGTTGTTTGACCGCCCGACCCATACGTTTGTCGGCCATTTTATCGGCTCTCCCGGGATGAATATTCTGCCTTGCGAGGTGCGAGAAGGGCAGGTGTTTTTCAACGGTCAGCATGTGCCATTGGAAGGGGCGATCAGCAGCGAGGGTGGCACTGCGGAAATCGGGGTTCGGCCTGAATATGTGAAAATTGATGTCGGCGGTATCAAAGCACAAATCACCAAAGTGGCTGATGTCGGGCATCATTATGTGGTCGAGGCTCGCGCGGGCGATACCAAGGTCAAAGCCATCGTCATTGGCAAGGCACCCGAACAGGGCGCGACAGTTACCCTTGGCTTTCAGCAAAACCAGACCCGCCTGTATCGGGATGGCTGGATTGCAAGTCAGGCTGCAGGAGCACGCGCATGAAGAAGCAATACCAAAAAGGCTGGCTGTTTGTGACCCCTGTATTGTTGTTGGTGGCATTCAATGCATTGATCCCGATGATGACGGTGGTGAATTATTCGGTTCAGGAAACCTTTGGTAACAACCTGTTTTTCTGGGAAGGCATGGGATGGTTTGAAAGCCTGCTGAACTCTGACAGGTTTCATGCCGCCCTTGGCCGCCAGTTCCTGTTCACCGGTCTTATTCTGGCAATCGAGGTTCCGCTGGGCATCATGATCGCGTTGGCCATGCCACGCGAAGGGTTCTGGGTATCGATCTGTCTGGTGCTAATGGCGCTACCCATGCTGATCCCGTGGAATGTGGTAGGCGCAATGTGGAACATTTTCACCCTGCCGGACATCGGTCTGTTGGGGTATCTGATGAACACGACCCTTGGCATTGAATATGACATGACCCAAAGCCCGTTTGCGGCGTGGGCGACGATTATTACCATGGATGTATGGCACTGGACGTCGCTGGTTGTGCTGCTCAGTTATGCCGGGTTGGTGTCGATTCCTGATGCCTATTATCAGGCGGCCAAAATTGATAGCGCCTCCAGCTGGGCGGTGTTCAGATATATTCAGCTGCCGAAAATGAAGCAGGTTCTGACCATCGCTATCCTGCTGCGGTTTATGGACAGTTTCAACATTTATACCGAGGTGTTCGTGTTAACCGGCGGTGGCCCGGGCAATTCCACCACGCTGCTGTCAATTGATCTGGTCAAGATCGCGCTGGGGCAGTTTGACCTTGGCCCTGCGGCGGCCATGTCACTGATATATTTCGCAATAACGCTTCTGGTTTCATGGCTGTTCTATACGCTGATGAACCAGCAAGACAGCAATTAGAAAGGAGGGAGCAAGATGAAAAAACGTAGCCTTATCCCGATATTATACATCCTGTTTCTGATGTTGCCGATCTATTGGCTGGTCTCGATGAGCTTCAAAACCACCGGCGAAATCCTGTCAGGATTTTCCCTGTTTCCTCAAAATTTTACGCTGGCCAATTACAAAGTGATTTTCACCGACCCGACATGGTACTGGGGTTACTTCAACTCGATCATTTATGTGACATTGAATACGATGATTTCGCTGACCGTGGCGCTGCCAGCCGCCTATGCCTTTTCCCGTTTCAGTTTCCTTGGCGACAAACAACTGTTCTTCTGGTTGCTGACAAACCGGATGGCACCGGCTGCGGTGTTTGCGCTGCCGTTTTTTCAGCTTTATTCCGCCGTGGGATTGTTCGACACGTATCTTGCTGTTGCCTTAGCGCATGCTCTGTTCAACATCCCGTTGGCGGTCTGGATTCTTGAGGGGTTCATGAGCGGTATTCCCAAAGAACTGGACGAAACCGCCTATGTTGACGGCTATTCCTTCCCGCGCTTTTTCACCACAATTTTCCTGCCGACAATAAAATCCGGCGTCGGGGTGGCTGCGTTTTTCTGTTTCATGTTCTCATGGGTGGAACTGTTGCTGGCCAAAACTCTGACGTCCGTTTCGGCCAAACCGATTGCCGCCACCATGACCAAAACCGCCTCCAGTGCCGGTTACGAACTGGGCCTGTTGGCTGCCGCTGGCACCCTGACCATTATCCCCGGTGCGATTGTGATTTATTTCGTGCGAAACAACATCGCCAAGGGCTTTGCCTTGGGGAGGGTGTAATGCTGGGTTGGATGGCATGGACATGGCCAACGGCGTTGGTGTTCATCGGAATTTTTTCGGCAATGGCGGTGCTGACCGTTATTGAAATTCGCCACCCGGGTGGGGGGGAACGCAAGGGAATTCTGGGCCTGACAACTACCCGCGGGGACCGGTTGTTCATCTCGTTTCTGGGCACAGCTTACATTTTTCTGGCATGGCTGGGGATCATGGGTGAGCCCCTGTGGTTTCCATTGGGATTCAGTATTTGCTGGGGGGTATTTTGTTTTTGGAAGGTCTAAGGGCACATATTTCGGGTGAAAAACCCCTTGGGAAAACTAACGCTTTCGTATTTAGTGGCTTGGGTGAGTGGTTTTACAGGCAAGGTTCCTAGGCAAGATGCGAATGAAAGACAAAAAAACTGAGTTTTTGACCGAGGTCGAACTGGAATTCATGACCCTGCTTTGGCAGCTAGAGCAAGGATCAGTGCGCGATGTGTTGGCCAAAATGTCTCCGACGCGCAACCTTGCCTATACATCAGCCGCCACGATTTTGCGGATACTCGAACAAAAAGGATTTGTCGCCAGTACCAAACAGGGCAAAATATTTATCTACAAACCCTTGCTGGAAAAAGATGCGTATCAATCGCGCTCGCTGAAAAAACTGTCGGAGAATCTGTTCGATAATACGCCGTCTATTCTGGTTGCGCGGCTTGTCGATGATTCAGACATGACAGAAGACGCGCTAGAGGAAATTCGGGCCTTGATTGAAAAGAGGTTGAAAAATGATACAAGCTAGCTCGATTTTTAATGCCTATATCAACATCAATATTCTTCTGGTGATTTCGTTTTCCCTTTGGCTGATCGTGCGGTTTATACTGAATCGATCCGGCATGAAATATGCCTACTCCACCCAATTGCGCCTGCTAAATTGCGTCTTTCTGGCGATATTGTTCAGCCCGCTTTTTGTATTAGGGTTCAATCTGGCTGGCCAATATGGCGCCATCCCTGCCGGATTTTCACTTAATCTGTCGGACTTTGTTTTGGCCCAATACCTGAATGGCAGCTTTGAAATGCAGGCCGTTGAATTTGAACAGGCCTTAAGGCTGCGTGATACCTTGCGTATCAGCCTGCTACAGCCAACGGGGTGGTTGGGTTTGATGGTTGCGGCGCTGATGGTTGCCGGATGTCTGGGGTTTTTTCTGCGGTGTGTTATCGCCGGATTTCAGCTGCGCAATATCATTGGTCGCAGTTATCCTTGGCGCCGCTTTGGCACCCTGCATCTGCGTCTGTCTGATACCACATCGGTGCCGTTTTCCGCCCGCAGCCTACGGAAACGTTACATAGTAATCCCGTCCGCAATGCTGTCACGCAGTGAAGATCTGAAAATTGCGCTTGCCCATGAACTCCAGCACTTTCGCCAGCGGGATGTAGAGTGGGAGATCGGGTTGGAATTGTTGAAATCAGTGTTTTTCTGGAACCCTGTTATTTATTTCTGGAAGCGCCAGATTGAACAATTGCGCGAATTGGCGTGCGATCAACAGGTTTTGCAACACAAACATATTTGTGTGCGGGCATATTGCGATTGTTTGCTGCGGGTTTGCCGTGACAGTTTGGCCAATCCCCCCCGCGACAGGATCGCGCTGCCCAGCGTTGCACTGGTTCAATGCGAGCGAAAAATAATCGGCGTCGACGGAGTCAGGTTATTGCAGCAAAGAATTGAAGTGCTGTGTAGGTCGCAAGGGGAAATCCAATCCAGTCGCCCGAAACGCTGGCTGATGGCAGTGCTGATCGGTTTGATCGCGATATCAACAATTGCGATACAGGATCAGAACGACTGGAGCCAAGACCGTTTGATGCTCAGCTCGATTGTTAATCTGGAACGTCTAGAAGCCCTGAACAAAGGGCTGTAGCATTTACCCCAAAATGTATGGGGACCGCCAATTTATTGCGGGGATTATGCAACGCCCTGCTGCAACAGCTGATGCACAGTGATCAACCCGACGGGTATGCCATCGTCTATGACAAAGGCCGCTGTGATTCGCTTTGTTTGCATCACATTTAACGCTCGCGCGCATAAACGGTCAGGGTCAATCGTCACGCCTCCTTTGGTCATCAAGCTAACGGCCTTGGCCTCGCCAATCACCGATTGCAAGGTGCCTTGCGCGTTGCTTTCCAGATAACGCCGGATGTCGCCATCCGTAATTACTCCGACAAGTGATCCATCGGGGTTCTGCATCCCGACAATGCCAAACCCTTTGGCGGAAATCTCGGAAATGACCTCGATCACCGGCGCGTCCAGTGTCACCAATGGTAATTCAGCGCCCTTGTGCATGATGTCGCGCACCGGCATCAGGGCTGATCCCAGTTTACCACCCGGATGAAAATTGCGGAAACTTTCCTCGGTGAAGCCGCGCATCCGCAGTAATGTCACCGCCAGCGCATCGCCCATTGCCAGTTGCAACAGGGTTGATGTGGTCGGGGCAAGGTTATGCGGGCAGGCCTCCTCGGATTTGGGCAGGACGAGGGGGAACTGCGCCTTGTTTGCCAATGTGCTGTTGGCGCACCCCGTGATGCCGATCATTGGCACATCAAACCGTAAGCCATAGGCGATGGTGTCCTCCAGTTCCTTGGTCTCGCCGGACCAAGACAGCAGCAGTAATACATCGTCGCTTTGGATCATGCCCAGATCGCCGTGGCTGGCCTCGGATGCATGCACAAAAAAGGCAGGCGTGCCGGTCGAGGCAAACGTCGCAGCCAGCTTGCGGGCGATATGGCCGCTTTTGCCGATACCCGACAGGATTAACCGCCCCTTCATATTGTAGATCAGTTCAGCGGCACCCGTGACGGCCCGCGCCAGTTCCGGCGTGGCGATGGCGGTTTGCATTTGCGCCAGACCGTTTTGAAAGCAAGTCAAAGCGTCAGTGACAGAGGATAGTGGATCAACAGTTTTTCTCATGGGGAACGGATAGCGGTTGTATCGTTACCTGTCTAGCACTTGAGGATAGAGAACCAAGTGGACAGAGGCATATCTATGGCGGCACCCATTTGTTGGGCGGATGGGTTCAGGGCAGATATAATACCGGTTTCCAAAGCCGAAGCAGCATCGCCAATACGGGCTGTATCGCAGGATACAGTAACGGCGGCAATGGTGCGGGCCTCTAATGCGGGTAGGCGTGTGACACCGATGTTATCCGCACCAAATCCCGCGTCGTTAAAGATGGCAACGCGCACGGGGGCTTTGATCGCACGGGACGGGTCGCCGCTAATCAGACCGCCGTGTGATCCGGTAATCACGATTTTGCCTGTGTCGTTGGCGTCAATCAGCGAGGCAGAATCGAGAAGTTCTGCAGTCAGGTCATCTGCACCGATAGTGACTGTTTGGCGGGCCTCGGCGTGGGGTTTTAGTGCCATGTGGGGTTGTGTCGCGTTTGCAAGCAATGCAACGGCATCAGTCGCGAGCATACCAACAGTGAGTCCCAAGCCTGTGGCAATTGGGTTAACTACGCTGATGATGCCCCGCTCAAACGTGTCGCGGGCTGATCCGATGTGGCAGCTGTTGCAGTCTACCCCCACCGCCGCCATGCCCACATCTGCCAGCGCCAACACCCCCGCAACACCGGCTTGATCCAGCCCGATGCCCGCATCATTGAACAACACCGCCTGCGCATTGGCGCCGGAAGCAACCGCCGCCGGATACATCCCGCCGTGCGACCCGCTGACCACGATTTTGCCAACAGTGGCATCCGTGGCGTCGGTGATGGAATCCAGTAATTCGATGGTCATGGTTCTTGACTCGTGCTTTGAATGAACTACACCATAACAGAACGTATCGTTCCGATAAACGGAATAATGGTGGGGCATGACGGAAATTGCAGCGATAACAGGATCGATAGCCCGTGCCGCCCGCATTATTGATGTGCTGACACTGGCGCCCAATGGGTTGGCATTGAACCAGATTGTCGAACGCAGCGAATTTTCCAAAACCACCGCATTTCGGGTTCTGGCCAATATGCAGGATGTCGGGTTTGTGTTTCAGGACCCTGAAAGCCGCCTCTATTTACTGGGCCACAAACTGGCGCAAATTTCCCAAACCGCAGCCCGAAGTAATATCGCAGGCATGGCGCAGCGCGGCATGGTGCGGTTGGCCGCAATGTCTGAAGATACGGTTTTCCTATCGATTCCCGAAGGTGCTGCCGCGATTTGCGTGGCGCGGGCGACGGGGGCCTATCCAATTCGCACGCTGACCCTGAATATTGGCGATAGACGCCCAATGGGGGTTGGGGCGGGCGCGTTGGCATTGTTTTGCGCGTTGGGTGATGAAAAACGCGCCGCGATCCTTGCCGCCAATCGGGGCTGGATGGCTGAATATGGCATCATGGATGCGGATGTTTTGGCGGGGTTTAGCGCCTATCAGGATACGGGTTATGCCGCCAATATCGGACGAATCGTCGCCGGAACCAGTGCGGTTTCGGTGCCGGTTATCACTGCAACCAATCGCGTCGTCGGGGCGTTGGCAATCGGCGCGGTTGATGCCCGCATGACCTTTGAGCGGATCACCGGAACACTCATGCCTGCCCTGTTGCGGGAAGCGGCGCTATTGGCACGACGGATGGATGAAATGGAGCAATGATAGAGATGACAACATCAGATCATAACACCAAACGTGCCCGCGAATTGCTGGCCATGATGGAGCGGATCCGTGCGTTTGAGGAACAAGCCTGTCTGGCGGCCGAGCGTGACAAACTGGTGTTGGGCGCGATCCACCCGTCCATTGGCCAAGAGGGCGTGGCCGCAGGTGTGATGTGCAATTTTAATCGTGATGACATCCTGCTATCGACGCACCGCGGACATGGGCATACCTTGGCCAAAGGCGCTGACGGGCTGGCGATGATGCGCGAATTGCTGGGCCGCGAGGGCGGCTGTTGCGGCGGCAAAGGCGGCTCGATGCATATTGCGGACTTCAGCGTCGGCATGTTGGGGGCCAACGGCGTGGTCGGGGCCAACATCACCATCGCGGCAGGGGCCGCGCATGCGTTCAAACTACAGGGCAGCAAACGGATCGTTGTCGATATTTTCGGCGATGGTGCGATCAATCGCGGCCCGTTTCTGGAAGGGCTGAACTGGGCCTCGGTGTTTGATCTGCCGATCCTGTTTGTCTGCGAGGATAACCAGTATTCGGCGACCACAAAAACATCATCGGTCACAGGTGGCGGGGGTGCTGCGGTGCGGGCCGAAGCGCTGGGCCTGCGGGCCACCACGGTGGATGGCAATGATGTCGAAGCCGTGGCCAATGTCACCGCAGACATTACCGCCCGCATCCGTGCCGGAGGTGGGCCGGAAATGCTGCATGCGATCACGTATCGGCGCACGGGGCACACCAGTTTTGATCCGGCGGGATACCGTCCCGAAGGCGAAGCGGCGCGCATGGAAACGATAAGCGATCCGATTACCCGCCAGCGCGGCGTGCTGGAAACCATGGGGGTCAGCGGCGCGGAACTGGATGAAATTCACGCCGACGCACAAACCGAAATGGTGCAAGTGTTGGCCGATGCAGCCGCCACTCCATTCCCCAATGACAACATGGCGCTTGAGGATGTTCAGGACATCGGTAGCCCAGCCGTGGAGGCTTACTGATGGTTAAAATGACCTATGTAGAGGCCAGCCGTGAAGCTGTGCGCGAGATGATGCACGCGGATGAAACTGTCTGGTGCGTGGGCGAGGATCTAGGCCGCGGTTCGGTGTTTGGTCAATATCTGGGCCTGCAAGAAGAGTTCGGCAAGGACCGCATCGCGGACACGCCGATCTCCGAGGCGGCGATCATGGGGGCTGCATTTGGTGCGGCGATGGTCGGCACTCGGCCCATCGTTGAAATGCGGTTTTCCGATTTTGCGCTGTGTGCCACGGACGAGTTGGTCAACCAGATCGCCAAGGCCCGTTTCATGTTTGGTGGCCAGTCCCGCACACCGATGGTGATCAGAAAACCGATCGGGCTGTGGCGTTCTTCGGCCGCGCAACACTCGCAATCGCTCGAGAGCTGGTATGTGCACATCCCCGGTTTGGTGGTGGTTTGCCCCGCCACGCCGCAGGACAATTATTCGATGATGAAAGCGGCGATCAAATGTGATGATCCGGTGATCTATCTGGAACATAAAAACATCTGGGGCATGGAGGGTGAGGTGGATACCTCGCTTGAAATCACCCTTGGCGAAGCGGCCATTCGGCGCGAGGGCAAGGATGTAACGATTGTTAGCTGGTCGGACACGGCGAACCTTTGCGTGCACGCCGCCGAAGCATTGGCTGAGCAAGGCTTGGACGTCGAGGTGATAGACCTGCGTAGCCTGTGGCCGTGGGATAAAAAAGCGGTAATTGCCTCGGTGCGCAAAACGGGCCGCTTGGTTGTGGCGCACGAATCAGTGGCCGTTGGCGGCTTTGGGGCCGAGGTGGTTGCTACTGTGGTCGAGCAGGCAGGCGATGCCTTGCGAGGACCGGTCCGCCGTTTGGGTGCGCCGCGGTCCTTGGTCGCTTATGCACCAAATTTGGAAGACAAAATGCGTGTGACAGAGGCGATGATCGTCATCGCAGCACAGGAGACAATGGGAAAATGATGATGGATGAAATGACGGGTGGTGAAGCCATCGCACGGATGTTGCTAGCCCATAATGCGGGGCCGATGTTTGGTATGGGTGGGTTTCAATTGCTGCCGTTTTATGATGCGGCGCGACGGCTGGGGCTAAACCACAATCTGATTAACGACGAGCGCTGCGCGGTGTTTGCCGCCGACGCCTATGCCAAGGTGTCCAACCGCGTCGGGCTGGTTGATGCCACGCTTGGGCCCGGTGCCACGAACCTAGTCACCGGATTGGTCGAGGCTCTGAATGCCGGTTCGCCTATCGTTGCGATCATTGGTGATGCGAACCGCGATCACGCGGGCAAAAACATGACACAGGAAACCGATCAAGTGGCCATCCTGCGCCCCGCCTGCAAAGAATTGCTGCGGGTTGAATCAGTGGCGCGGATACCGGAACTGATCCGCCGCGCCTTTATGCTGGCCACATCTGGCCGCCCGGGTCCGGTGGTGGTTTCGGTGCCCGAGGATGTAGCGCACGGGGTGTATGAATTTATAGAAAGTGATTTTGCGGCCGATCCTGCGCATTGCCAAACCCCCGCAATCCGCTGTCGCCCCGATGCTGATGGTGTGGTTGAGGCCGCCAAAATGTTAACCGATGCCAAACGCCCGATGTTGTTGGTTGGCGGTGGTGTTCATCTGTCGGGTGCGCAAGAAATGGTAACTAACCTGGCCCAATCCTGCGGAATCCCTGTCGCCCACACCTTGACGGGCAAAGGCTCTATTGCCTGCAATGACCCGCTTAGCGCGGGGTTGTTCGGGCGTTATGACCGGATTGCCAACGAGCTGATCGAGAAAAGTGATTGCCTGTTGGTGGTTGGTTGCAAACTGGGTGAAATCGCCACCAAACGGTATTCAATTCCGGCAGTGGGTGCACGGGTGATCCATCTGGATTCCGTGGCCGAGGAAATGGGCCGGACCTATCAGCCAACCTTGCGCCTGTGGGGTGATGCCAAGGCGGGACTTGAGGACATTTCAGCGGCATTGAATGGAAATGCGGCGCAGCAAAAAGCCGGTCGCGCGGATTATCTGGCGGAAATTCCAAAGGCGATGGAGGCGTGGCGCAAGGATGTTTCAGAACGGCTTTATTCCGATGAATCCCCCGTTCACATGGCCCGTCTGATCACTCAAATCAACAAAGCCCTGCCTGATGATGGCTACCTGATTGCCGATGGCGGCTTTGCCGCGCATTGGGGTGGCTTGCTGTTTGATACCAAAAAGGCAATGCGTAACTTTGTGCCGGACCGTGGCTTTGCCTCTATCGGATATGGCCTGCCTGGCGCGATGGGCGCACAACTAGCCGCACCCGATGCTGTGGTGGTTGGCCTGACAGGGGATGGTGGTTTTAACATGGTTCTGGGTGAGCTGGAAACAGCGCGGCGGATGAATTTGGGTGTCACCATCATCGTGGTGAACAATGCTGCCTCGGGCTATGTGAAGGCGTTGCAACACCTGATGTATGGCGAGGGAAATTACCAATCTTCGGACCTGTCGGAAACCAATTATGCCAATGTAGCCGAGGCGATGGGGTGCAACGGGATCAGGGTGGAAACCCCCGATGATTTGGCCCCCGCACTAACCAAAGCTTTTGCCCAAACTAGCTGCCCTACAGTGATTGACGTGATGATCACCCGTGATCCGGCGCGGATGCTGCCTGCGGTTGATAACCGGACGGTCAAAATCAAAAAAGGTGACCGCGTCGCCTAAACTACTAGCCAAACTGGTGGGCGGTGGTCTATCTTGCAGCCGCCTTTTTGCGCTCTTTGGCCAAAGTGCTTAGCCCCATGTCGTCTAGAATTGCATAGATGGCGGGCAGGGCAAACAGCACAATCAGGCTGGCAGCGAGCAGGCCGAACGCAAGGCTGGTTACCAGCGGAATCAGGATTTGGGCCTGAAGACTGGTTTCCAACAAGATCGGTAATATACCGGCGATGGTGGTGGTGGTGGTCAGAAAAATCGCGCGGAAACGGGCGCGGGCGGCACGTCCGGCGGCGATAGCTACCGTCATGGAATCGCCGTGCTCGTGTTTGACGAAATCAACCAGCAGGATTGAATTGTTCACAACAACTCCGGCCAGCGCGACAAACCCCAACATACTGGGCATCGAAAAATCCAGCCCCATCGCCATATGGCCAAAAATCGATCCGGCCAGCGATAGGGGAATGATCAGCATCACCACAATCGGCTCCACATATGAGCGGAACAAAAAGCTAAGCAGCAAGAAGACACCAACCAGTCCAATCATGAACCCCTTGAGCATGGATTTCTGGGTCTTCCCCGCCTCGGCATTCTGGCCTTCTACATCGATATGAACGCCGGGGTAACGGTCCATAAGATCGGGCACAATTTTTGACAGGCTATCGCCGACAATCGCGTTCGAGTTGGCAATCCGCGTATCAATAGTGCCTTGAACGGTGACAGTGCGGGTGCCGTTTTCGTGGTTAATCCGGCTATAGCCCTGACCGATTTCCAAATTGGCGACCACGCTAAGCGGCACAAAGGACCCATCTGGGCGAGTGATGATGAATGCGTCAAACCTATCAAAACTTTCCTGATCTGCATCGGCAAACTGGGCCGTCACCTCCAGCAGTTGTCCGTTGACCTGCATCTCGCTGACCGTGGTGCCGAAATAGGCGCCGCGCAACTGATCGGCGATCATCGCGGCGGTGACCCCCATTGGGCCAGCCGCGTTGTTCAACCTGATCTGGATTTCACGCTTGCCGGGGCGTAGGTCATCCATGACTGATGTCACGCCCTGATATTGCCAGACCCAGTCCTGCAATTCGATTGCGGCAGATTTCAGCGCCACCAGATCATCACCCTTTAGGCGCAGATCAATGGCAATACCGGCGGGTCCGATACTGGATTCCGCATACTTCAAACTTAGGACATCGGGCAGCGGGCCAACGATGTTGCGCCACAACTCCATGATGGCGTCGGGGCGGCTGATGCGATCAGCTGATGGCAGCAGATCAACGCTGACTGTGACCACATGCGCCCCCGTTTCAAATGCATCACGGTTGACCCCGTAGAAAACCGAAACATGCCGGATCAATTCTGCACCGTCAGGCTGTTGCGGCGACAACTCTTTGTTGACCTGATCCAACCCTGTTTCCAGTTGGGCCACGATGTTTTCGGTGCGCGCCAGTGGGGTGCCCTGCGGCAGCAGAACCCGCGCCACGATGGTATCACCGTCCAGTTCGGGAAAGGCGGTGAATTTCAGATATCCACCCGCCAACATGCCGGCTGAAACCAGTAGTATCGCAAAGGTTATGCCCGCCGTGACATAACGCCAGCGGATGGTTAGATCGACGATTGGGCCAACGGCCTTATCGCGTGTCCAGCTCATTGTTTTTTCGACTCGTGCCCGCACGCGCCCCGGTTTTTTTTGCACTTCAAGTGTGTGAACCAGATGGTGTGGCAGGATCAGGAATGCCTCGATTAATGAAACCATTAATACAAACAACATCACCACCGGAACCACGCGTAAAACTGCCCCCAGATCACCAGACAGAAAGGCGAGCGAGCCAAAGATCATTGCAGTGGTGGCGAACGAGGCCAGCACATTTGGAAACACCTGCGCGGCCCCTTCGGTTGCGGCCTCAAGCGGGCTGCGGCCTTTTTCGCGCAATCGGGCGATATTTTCCGAAATGACGATGGCATCATCCATAAGCAAGCCGATCACGATCAGCAGGCCCAGCGTTGTCATCAGATTTAGCGAATAGCCGACAAGCGCCATCATAGCGACGCCGCCCATGAATGAAACCGGCAGGCCCATTACCACCCAGAACGAAAACCGGAACCCGAAGAACAACCACAGCACAAGGAACACCAGTGCCAGCCCCTGAAGGCCGTTCACAACGACAAGGGTCAATCGGTCCCGCACCACCGACGCCCCGTCGGCGGTGATTTCCATCACCACGCCGGGCGGTGCTTGCTGGCGTTCATTTTCCAGAAACGCGGTAAGGGCATCAATGATCCGCAAGGAATCCTCGGATCGGGTTTTGGTGATGTCCAGCACAGCCGCAGGTTTGCCATCAAAGATGATCTGATCATCGTCCAGCGCAAACTGCTCGGTAATCGTCGCAACTTCACCCAGCCGAACCTGTCCGCCCGCACTGGCCGAACGCACGACCAACGTGGATAGGCTGGCACTGTCGCGGCGTTCTTCGGCGACGCGAACCAACAGGGTTTCCGAGGATGTTTCAATGCTGCCAGTTGGTAAATCGACACTACCGGTTTCAATCGCGCGGGCGACATCAGACACGGATATCCCGAATTGTTGTAGGGCGGCGGGGTTTAGTCCGACACGCAATTCGCGGGTCGAAAACCCCTTGATGTCAACCTTGGGAATCCCGCCCCATCGCAGCATGCGCGTGCGGATATCTTCGGCGTAATCCTTTAGGTCTGTGCGTGTTACCGGACCGGTGAGGGAAACCGAAGCGACGAAATCGGTCAGGCCTAACGCCTTGATCCGCGGGTCTTCGGCACGGTCGGGAAATTCGCTAATTGCTTCGACCTCGGATTTTATATCGGCAACAAAAGTTTGAAAATCATCACCTTCTTTCATCCGGACAACGGCCCTTGCGGACCCTTCGCGTGCTTCGCAAGAGTGGCGCTCGATGCCGGTCACGCCATCCAGCGCATTCTCGATCCGCTCGCAAATCGCGGTTTCAACGTCTTCGGGGCGGGCACCCGGATAGGGCACAGTGATCTCGACCTCGTTCGGCGCGGCGCGCGGGAATGTTTCGCGCAACAAGCCAGGGGCGACCAGTAATCCTGACAGTAAGAACAGGATCATCAACAGGTTTGATATTGTCGGGTGGGTCGCAAAAAACCGGATCATTTTGTGCGGCCCGTTTGCAATAGTTGTTCCATCAACACATCATCACGGGTGATATTTAACAACATCCCCGGAACGGTCGGACTGGGGTTGCTGACAATAACACGGGTATCCGGCTCCAGCCCTTGTCTCACCAGCGCGATTTCACCCCGCACCAGATATGGCTGAACCGGTTGGAACGCAAGGCGGTCGTCTTTGTCAGCAGTCATGACCTGCCCATCGTGAATTGCGCTGCGTGGGATGATCGTTCCCTGAGCAGGTCGTGCGTTTAGTGTTACCTCGACGAACATACCTTTGGTCAGTGGTGGGCGCTGGCCCGGCGACGCACTGCTATAGGCATTATCAACTTTTACGATCACCCCGATGGTTCCAGTTTTTTGGTCAATTGTATCACTGATTCGATCCAGCGTTGCAGGCCAATCCAGCGTGATTTGACCCAATTGTAACCGGACATTCGCCGATATGCCCAATCCGTGCAAAAGGGTCGTCATAGCTGACGGATCGAAGGGCATAGGGGATGCTTCACCATTGTCGACGCGCAAAAGCATCATCAAGTCGGCCACAGATATTTGTGCCTCAACTTCGGCTGTGTCGATCCCGTCAAGTATGGCTGTGGTCTGTCCCACACGCACAAATTGCCCGACCTCGACCGTGACCGAGGCAACCCGAGCGGCAAATGGCATGGTCAATTCTGTGCGTTCCAGATTTAGCGTCGCGGTTTCAAGGGTGGCTTGATAAACCGCGATTTGTTCAGATTGCACGGCCTTCTGGGTTGGAAGCAAGGCAAGCGAGCTTTCCAGATTAAGCACCTTTTGGCGTTGCGCCAGCATTGCAGCCCGCGCCCCGTCGCGTGCGGTTTGCGAGGCTGTTCCAGCGGCGAACAGGCGCTCAACACGCTCCAGATCCTTGGCCTTTAGATTGAATGTTTCCTGTTCGATTTCCAGTGCCGAGGCAAGATTGGATTCGGAGACGGTGATCTCGGCCAGCTTTGCTTCGGCGGCGCGGATGTTGGCGCGGGCCTGTGCGATTGCCAGATTGAAATCAGCGGGTGACAAACGCAGCAAAACGGACCCAGCTGGCAAGATGGCACCTTTTTTCAGAGAGGGGTTCACATATTCTGCGGTGCCACCCACCTGCGCAATCGCTTCGTATGTGCGGGCGGGATTGACAAGGCCATAGCCTGTTGCCTGCGGAGCTATTGCGCTTGGTTCAGTTGTGATTATACGCACTGCCGTTGCGCGTTCACTTACTTTGATCCGTTCTGGGGGCTTTTTGTTGATGACTGTATAAGCCAGAAAGCCAACGCCAAGAAGCACCAGCGGCATGGTGATAAAGATCAGTTTGAGGCCGGTTTTCATTGTATATCTCCAGTTTCCATAAAGCCTGATAACTGTAAATCCAGCAGCCGTTCCCCGTTCGAAATAAGCATTTCCGGATCGCGTGTTACCAACATTCGTAGCACCAAACTCTGGATAATTCCAAAAATAAGGGTGGCGATGTCATTCACGTCAATATCGGGACGGAACTGACCTTGCTTTACTGCCTCGACGGCATTTGCGACCAATGCTGCGCGCAGGGTACCAATGCTGGACTGGATCGAGGCCTGAACAATCGCATGGCTGCCCTTGGCATCCCGCATTAACATAATTTCAGGCAAGGCTGGGTTATTCTGCACCAGTTTCAGATGGCCCATTACCAGCGATCTAAGATGTGTAACCGGCGTGCCGGTTTTGCCTTGGTTGCGGGTGACATTATCGTTGATTTTCTGGCTTAGGTAGGTAGCAACATCTGCCCAGATGTCATCCTTGCTAGAGAAATGTTTGTAAATTGCAGGTTGTGTAAGATGCAAGTGATCCGCGATCATTCCTGTTGTAACTTGGGTCGGTCCAACTTTGAACGCAATATCAAGAGTTGCAGATAGGATATCAGCGCGTCGCTCGGATGCGTTTTTTCGTGATGTCATGGGTGGCTCGCTACTGAAAATAAGTTATAATTATATAACTAAACTTGGTGTGCCATGTATTCAAGTGAATAATTTATTTTCCCTTATTGCATCCTAGCTTGGCAATGAAATCTACGAAAATAGACCAATGTATATTCACTCTACATCAGACACCTAGTTTGTAAGTTTCGTATAAGATTGGACACGGGCACGTATTAGAGCAAACTGGTGCTTGGGCTGGACATGTTTTGAAGCAATGTTAGGGCCGTCTGACTGCTGCCAAGGTTCACGTTCAAGGCCTGTACATCCGCGCGCAGCAAAAACAGTTGCGTCAGGTCTTCGAGTTTTTCGGACCCAGAGAATTGCTTTATTCCGCTATCGCCAAACGCAGATTGCGCCTTGTCTTTGAACGTTTCAAGCTGTTTGTCCAAATCAAGTGTGCCAAAGGATTGCGGCAGGTTGAAAGCAGTTTCAAATACCTTTCGCAAGGGAGGGTTCCCCATAACGGTGAACCACAATGTGTCTTCTTGTAGGTCCTTGTTGGCGATTTCAGACAGTTCGCGGTTTACACCTAATGCAAGACGAAAATTTTCGTTTTGATCGCCAATAGCGGTTTCAAATTGCCGCTCTTTAAAAGAGCCCGTTATCTCGGCCCCAAAATCGCTAAGCACAGTACGAGGTGTAGAAAAGTCGCCAAATCCAAAGGCTTGCGCCAGCTTTAGATACCGTTTGTCCGATAATTTGTTGGCAAGTGCATCATCTGTCAGGGTGCCATCATCAAGCACTTTGCGGATAAAGAACTTGTTGTTGATATCATCACCCAATCCGAAAGCTTCCAGGGCGACCTTTAATAATGCGCGATCTGAAACCAGATCCTCGGCAGATTTTATTTTGCCTATGTTTTCTTTGAAGTAGGTCACCTCACGGTCCACCTCGGACGAATTTGCAAAGGCTTCTTTCTGATTGTCCAGCGTGCGGTTCAGAAAGGACCAACCAGCAAAACCACCAAAGGGAACGACAGGTTGAAACATTAGACCATGCTCGCCGCAAGCAAGCGTTCTTCGCGCGGTAGCAACCCGCGCAAAGCCTTAAGTGCCTGATAGTATTGCCCCTCCAACACCTCATCCGACGCGGTGGTCAAAAGCGTTCGGCTGTCGTGATCAGTCAGCACTTGGCTTAACTGTTCTATCCCGCGCAGTAGTTGCAGTTTTGCGTCTTCCTTTTCCGCATCACCAGATAAAACCAGCTGTGCGATATAGCAAACTCGGCGCACGGGTGTGTTCACTTCTTCCGGATGGATGGCATCGCGCAGGCGCAGGATGTTGGCGTTCGGTGTGATGATGGACAACCGGCTGCGCCGGTCCCCGTTTTCAATCACCGCACCGTTGATCAGGACCCGTTCCTTGGGTCCGAGTTTAAGAACAAGACCGCTCATAGCGAACCTGCCTGACTGCGTAGGCCGCGCATAACAGCGGTGTTAATATCGACCAACACATCCACGGATGCGCCCTTGCGTAAAATCTTGCTCGTGTGTTGTGCCGTAAATTCATAAAGATAGAAAATCCGGCCGCGTAATTCATCTGGAAGGGTGTTGTCCTTGTCAGACACATCTGCCGCCAAAATCGTCCAGAGTTTGGTGTTTTCATGCAGGGCAGCAGCGAAGGCAGCAAAATTGGTGCTGTCCGCAGAGTAGGTTTTCATCCGGTGTGTTATACGGGCAAGGGCGTCATATTCGGTGCCGCGCGGGGTTCGGGTCGGGGCTGCTGAGTTGGAATAGGCCGTCTGGGCCATGTTGAAAGCGTTCATGTCATTACCTTTCAATGACAGGGGGTATCAGAACGCGGGTGTTACCGCGGATAAAAAGGGGCGCCAATTCAGGCGCCCCGATCTATGCGGTTAACGGAAGAGCGAAAGGACCGATTGCGGTGACTGGTTCGCAATCGACAACGCCTGAACACCCAGCTGCTGCTGAACCTGCAAGGCTTGCAGACGGGCAGATGCCGCCTCCATATCTGCATCAACCATTGAGCCGATACCCGATTTCAACGAATCAGTCAGCTTACCGATAAAGTCGTTCTGGGTTTCAATCCGGCCTTGCGCTGAACCAAAGTTGGCTGCAGCGTCAATCGAGGAGTTGATCAGAACTTCGATATTGGCAAGGGCCGCATCGGCACCAGCATTTGTACTGACGTTAATGCCACCCAGCCCGAACAAGCCACCAGAAGCTTTACCACCAGCAGCACCAGATTCAGACAAGCTGGTAGAAGAAGCGCCGTTGTTATCGATCTTCAGCACCGCTTGGCCGGAACTGTTGGTGGTCACTTTCGTTGTGATATCTGCCAGCCCGCCAGCATCAATCGCGGCTTTCAGACCATTGGCAATATCACCGAAGTTTTCGCCTTTGCCAGCGATATAGCTGTAGGTTGTGCCGCCAACAATCGCTTTATAGCCGTCACCTTCATTAACGTTTGCAGAAGCCGAAAACGTAATGTTTTCTGCCCGCTCGCCAATGTCAGTCGCGGCACCACCAAAGGCAATAGCTGACCCGTCTTTTGTGGCCGAAACATCAACAGCTTCAAAAGCACGGGTCGAGGTGAGTGTAATGGCAGCCCCAGTAACGCTGGCAGTGATCCCTTCCAGTCCCAGCGCGTTGATCGCACCGGAAATAGCGGTCGCTGCTGCATCCTGATCGCCTGTCAAATCACCTGAGGCGAAGGACACAGTGGTTCCGCCAACTGTCAATGAGTAGCCATTGGTACTGACATCCGCGTCAGCCGCCAGCGTCAGAACCGCTGTGTTGCCAGTGTTGGTGATCGCAGCTGCACTTGCGGTAGAGTTGGCAGACAAATCAGTGCCGGTGCCGAATGTCCCCGCCGATGTTGTCAAATCCTGGCGCGAGATTGTGATATTAGAGGCGGCAACCGTGCCATCGCTAGAGCGGTCCAGCGATGATAGAACATTCACGTCAGCCGTTCCTGACAGCATGTTCAATCCGTTGAATTGTGCTGCCCCGACAACCGAAGAAATCTGGTCACGCAATGCTGAAATGTCGGTCTGAATTTTGCTACGGTCAACATTTTCTTCCTGCGCAGCAACGATTTTACCCTTCATCTGGGTCAGCAGATCGGTCACTGTTTCAGAGCCTTGACGAGCCACAGCCACAGTAGATTCACCCAAGGACAGGCTGTCGGAAATAGCTTTGAAGCCGGAGACATCCGATTCCATCACTTTGGAAATTGCCCAAATCGCCGAATTGTCTTTGGCCGAGGAAATGGATTTACCGGTCGAGATTTCGTTCTGGATACCACTCAGGTTAGAGTTGATAGATTTTAGAGTTTGCAGCGCAACCATGGCGCTGGTGTTTGTCAGAATACTGGACATAGTGTCGTTCCTTAATTCATGCGGCGCTTTTGCACCGCGTTACACGCGCCGCCCTTCAAAGGCAGCGTTCGGCGTCTTTCTGACGAATACGGTTCCAGAATTCCCTAAACCCGTGCCACCCCTTCAAGAGATGCAAGGCCTATCCTGAATTCCAAATGCTAACAGGTTCCTAATTCGACCTCTCTAATTACATCGCATTTGAGCTAAAGCGCCCAAACATCAGGCGCGGTGTCGTAACGCGCCTTTAGGGTTTCCGCCCAATGTGCTGCGCTGACCCGTGCGATCATAAGTGCTCATTTCCCCGGGGCCATTGCGCAGGGTGTTCAGCCTGACCGTGACTGTTCGCACCCCGCGAATTGCGGCTGCCAGTAGGTACTGGTTCCGGTCTGCTTTGCAGCGCAGTCTGTCCAGCGTTTTACGATCTGGTGCCGTCAGATTTTGACTGCCCAGCAGCATTTCCTTCTCGCGGGCAATCCGGCCCATATCCTTGAGCGCCCCATCCAGAATTGCCGCTCGCTCCTTATCCAGCAAATCTTCCAGCGCGTCGGTTATATGAAATGTATCACTGTGCATCGGCTCTCTCTTTCAATGCTTCAAACAGGCTTTCGGCCAACCCGATCCCGCCTTGCTTGACCATTTCCTTGGCCTGTTCCTGTCGTAAAAATGATCCGAACTGATCCTCGCCAATGCCCCCGCCATAAGCATCGCGCGGTTTGCCGAGCCCTGCTGACTTCAGCATTTCCGCTAGAAACGATGCCTCGAGATCCTGTGCAGCCTGAAACAACGCGGCGTCGCGCTGTTCTGTTGTAACTGTGGGTCTTACGAGTGGAGGAGATGAAACAGGTGTTGTGGGTGTCATGACAGATCACTTCTAATTAGAAACAGTTTCCGGCAGTTTGCACGGATTGGGTAAAGAACTGGTAACCACTGTCCGTCATAAGTGCCGTGACTGAGGAAGAATTCCCGGAACCGACATGATAAATATGCCCATCGTTGATATAATGACGCTTATTACTGGCGAGGTTGAAAAACCTGCGGCACCCGTTGCTGATGGCGGTGTGGGCGATACCAGTTTTCTCAGCTTTATCACGGGAGATGATCCGGAGTTCGGGCAGTCGGTTGATGTGCCGGATACAGATGTGGGCCGTGGTGATAATAAAGTAGATAGTCCCGAATCAAGGGTGATGTTTTTATCAGGTGTGGTGGATCAGAAGCTTGCAATTACGCCAGATTCCGGACTGCTGAAACTGGATGAAGCCCTGCCAGATCAATACCGTTTCCCCGAAAAAACGACCAATACTATCCCACCGGATTTGTTGGTTGGCCCCGATGATGATACGCCCGATATTGTGCCGGTCAAGGTATCGGTGCCTCCCCCCGCCTTGCAAGGTACGGATGTCGCAGTAGATGTGCCACTATCGACGAAAGAAACAGCCAGCATTCTACCGCAGGGGATTGTGCCAGATAAGCAGGTTAATGCGGCTGTTTTCAATGATGCGCCCAAACAGGCATCCTTACCCGCTACACCTAGAATACCCCAAATAGGCAACGTCTCATTTCAGCACGATGTCTTGCCGTCAATAGCCGCGACACCTCGTCCACATATGCCCACGTCGATTGACCCTGATTTGGTTCCATCACCTCCTGCAAATACCGCTTTACCGATAGCCTCTGGGACAACGCCTAAGAATATTCTGGATGTGCCTTTCGCCGAAAAACATACATCAGACAAACAGTCTCGATATGCACCTGTTGAAGGTGCTGAAACAAAAGAAACTCTCCGCGGCCAAACCATCCCGCTTCTGCAGGCCCCGAAGGGTGTTGAAAATCTCAATACGATCATCCCACCAAAGGTGAACACGACAGCCACGCCAGTCAATCAGCAACCAGCGGCAGCCATTGCAGGAGTTGCGCCAGATGCGACACAAGTTGCGCCAATATTAATTCAGACGCCACAAACTCCTCCTTTACCTGCTGCTGATTTGCCTGTCTCTACAACCCGTCCCACACCAGAGATGTTCGTGCCCCGCCCAGTGAATGCAGCCAAAATATTAGCCTCTGACGATGCCCGGATGTCAAAGGCACAAAACCCTTTGCCTCGACACATGCCAAACCCGCCTGCAGGCGACATGCCAAATCGGGTTGATCCACAGCAAACACAAACGACGACTTCTGCACCGCTTCAGATCATCAAGAGCACACATCCATTTGCCCCGCTTCAACCCGCTGTGCTGGTCCCTCAATCGTCCAAACGCCAAACGACTGAGGGGCAAATACGAGAACCGGATGTTCAGCCAGTGAAGCAGACAGCAATCGACGCTTCCACTCAATCCACAGTTCCAGCTGCGCAGCCCCCCATTACACCAATGCCGGACGCGCCAGCGTTTGAGGGTTCACTACCTGAATTAAACCCCGAGCTTATCCCTCTGGAGACCCGCGCCGTAGACAGCACGACCATTGCGCGGCATGACACAATCATCCATCGCCCCGAAGTTGGCCGCCATATTGCCCTGCAGTTAACTGAGGCTGCCCGCCAAATGCCGGACCGGCCTGTCGAACTGACCCTCAACCCAGATGAATTGGGGCGGGTGCGACTGACATTTACCATGTCGGATGGCGGTATCCACGTTGGGGTGATTGCCGAGCGGGGCGAAACGATGGACCTGTTGCGCCGCCATATTGAAACGCTGGCACAGGAGTTCCGCGATATGGGCTACAAAGACGTCAATTTCGATTTTTCCCGCAACGGTCAGGGCAATTCAGGCAACACCGATTCTAATCCGGATGATCCTGATACCCGAACCCAAACACCGACAGAAATACAAACCCTTGCCCCTGTGCAATTGTCACTTGAACCCTCAACCGGCCTAGATTTGCGCCTTTGATAGGAGATTGATTTATGGAAGTTACTTCAGCCACCATCCCTCAAACGGCCGCTCCGGCACAAACTGCGGCCTCAGATAAGGACGTCGTCAATTCGGACTATTTGACATTCCTGACAATGCTGACCGCACAAATAAAAAATCAGGATCCGCTTGATCCGATGTCTTCCGATAATTTCTCAACCCAGCTTGCGACATTTTCCGGTGTCGAGCAGCAGGTGAAAACCAATGATCTGCTAGAAGCACTTGGGGCCCAGCTGGGGGCTATGGGGATGTCGGAGTTTGCCAGCTGGATCGGATTAGAGGCACGCGCGGCGGCACCCGCCTATTTTGATGGAAGCCCGATCAGCATTTCCCCGAACCCGGCGGCTGGTGCGGACAGCGCTGTTATGGTGGTGCGCAATCAGGACGGAGTAGAGGTGCAGCGGCTGGATTTCACCCCGTCATCCGAAGACATCCAGTGGGCGGGGGTCAGCGATAGTGGCGAGCCTTTTGCGGACGGGTTGTACACTTTTGAGGTCGAAAGTTATTCTGGAGAAGATTTGCTGACGACAAACAAAGCCGAGGTTTATTCAGAAATCACCGAGGTTAAAACCCTGAACGGAAACACGGTTCTTGTCCTGTTTGGTGGCGCTGAAATTTCTGAACATGATGTGTCGGGGTTGCGCAGTGGTATCTAGCCGGCAAAGAACATTGACGCCATGAAGCCCACCATCGCCGTTGCAGCACCCAGCAGGATATACGCAATAGGGCGCAACCGCGAAGGGCTGACGGGGGCCACCGGCGATGCGGTTTGGCGCATCAACGCGGCTTCGGCCAGCTTTGGTAATTCGGGCCCAAATCGTGCCAGAACCCGCACAGTTTTTGCGAGATCACGCATCAGGGCGCGTGGTCCAAGGGAGGATTTGATGTAATCCTCGACCACGGGGTGGGCAACTTCCCAGATGTTGATATGCGGATCAAGCGAGCGGGCAACGCCCTCGACCACCACCATAGTGCGCTGTAACAGGATCAGTTCGGTGCGGGTTTCCATGCCAAACCGTTCGGTTACCTCGAACAGGTAATGAAACAACCGGCCCATCGAAATTTGCGAGGCATCCATGCCAAAAATTGGCTCGCCCACAGCGCGCAGTGCTTGGGCAAATTCATCGACATCCCGGTCAGCTGGCACATAGCCCGCCTCGAAATGCACCTCTGCCACGCGTTTATAATCGCGCTGAATAAATCCGATCAGGATTTCGGCATAAACCCTGCGGGTATATTCATCAATCCGCCCCATGATGCCAAAGTCATAGGCGATGATATCACCATTCGCCGCCACCTTCAGGTTGCCCTGATGCATATCAGCGTGGAAATACCCGTCGCGCAGCGCATGGCTAAGGAACAGTTGCAGCACCCGTTCGCCCAGCATGGTGCGGTTATGCCCTGCCGCATCCAGTGCTGCGTTATCACCCAGCGGCAAACCATCGGCCCAACCCAGTGTCATCACCCGCCTGCCGGAAAACTCCCAATCGGCCAGCGGCACCTGAAATGTTACATCACCCTTGGTGTTCTCGGCGAACTCGGATGCGGCGGAGGCCTCGCTGCGCAAGTCCAGTTCACCCGCAACGACATGGTCAAAATGTTTGATCACGTCGTGCGGTTTCAGTCGGCGCGACGCAGGCGACAGAAATTCAATCACAGACGCGGCGAAATAAAAGGCGTCGATGTCTTTGCGAAAGGCCCGTTCGATATTGGGGCGCAGCACTTTTACCGCCACTTCATTGCCGGTGCTGATCAGCCGCGCGTAATGCACCTGCGCGATCGAGGCCGCCGCGACAGCATCGCTAAACTCGCTGAATACTTTGTCTATCGGTTTGCCCAGTTCTTCCTCGACCGATGCTTTGGCCACATCAGTGGGGAACGGTGGCAGTTTGTCCTGCAACACCCGCAACTGGACCGCCAGATCATCACCCACCAGATCGGGGCGGGTCGATAGGATTTGGCCAAATTTTATATAGGCTGGACCCAGCGCGGATAATGCCCGCGTCACCGGCGGCATATCGGGATCGCCTTTGTAGCCCAGCCAGCGCATCGGCCAGCCGAAAACCCGTGTCACAATCCGGATCGGGGCAGGCGCATCCATCGCGTTCAGCACAACACCCAACGCGCCCGTGCGTTCAAACGTGGCGGCCGTGCGGATCAGCCGCCAGATATTGTGGGGTCCGCGCATCGCTTAAATTTTCCACCCTGAATGTAGGGCTGCAATGCCCATCGACATATTGCGGTATTTCACATTGTCAAAACCGGCGTCGGTGATCATTTGCGCGAATGTATCCTGATCGGGAAACTTGCGGATGGATTCGACCAGATATTGATAGCTGTCACGATCACCGGCAATCATCTGGCCCAACTGCGGGATGATATTGAACGAATACAGGTCGTAGACCTTTTGCATCATGTCATTCGGAATTTGGCTGAATTCCAGCACCATTAATCGTCCGCCGGGGCGCAACACGCGGTAAGCCTCGGATAGGGCATCAGCAATGCGGGTCACATTCCGGATGCCGAACGAAATGGTGTAAACGTCAAACGTGTTATCCTTGAACGGCAGTGCCATCGCGTCGCCCACAACCCAGTTCAGGCTGCCCGCCATCTGGGTTGCTTCGGCCCGCTTGGCCCCTTCAACCAGCATCGGTTCGGTCAAATCCAGCACTGTAGCGTGGGCATTGCCGGCGCGTTTCAGGAACCGGAACGAAATATCACCAGTACCGCCCGCCACATCCAGCAGCTTTTGACCTGCGCGTGGTGCCAGCCAGTTCATCATCGCGTCTTTCCAGATACGGTGAATACCCATCGACATGGCGTCATTCATTACGTCATATTTTGACGCCACATTGGAAAATACGCCATGCACCATCCCAGCCTTGTCATCCTCGGCCACGGTTTTGAACCCGAAATGGGTGGTCTTATCGGTGCTGTTGCTCATCGGTGGATCATCCTTGATACTTGTCCCCCTTATAATACCCTAGCCGTGCGATACAATGAGAGGGAACGCCCAATGCCCGAATTACCCGAAGTCGAGACAGTCCGTCGCGGGCTGACCCCTGTAATGGAGGGCAAACAGATCATCCGTGCCGATATTCGCCGACCTGACCTGCGCTGGCCGTTTCCTGATGATATGGCAGGTCGATTGACGGGCAAGACTGTTGAACGGCTGCGGCGCCGTTCAAAATACATTCTGGCCGATCTGGATTCGGGTGAAACCCTGTTGATCCACCTGGGCATGTCTGGCCGGATGTTGATTTCAACGCATGACCATTCTGATATCCAGAAACACGATCATGTGGTTTTTCATATGCAAAACGATGCGCGGGTGGTGTTTAATGACACCCGCCGCTTTGGCGCGATGGATTTGGCCGCGACCGATTCGGTAGACGATCACAAACTGCTGGCCAGTCTTGGCCCTGAACCGTTGGGCAACACGTTCGATGAATCCTATCTGGTTGGACGTCTAAAGGGCAAAAACATGCCCGTAAAAACCGCCCTGCTGGATCAGCGCATCATAGCAGGGTTGGGCAACATATATGTCTGCGAGGTGTTGCTGAGGGCGGGTATTTCCCCGACCCGCAAAGCAGGCGAATTATCTGCGCCTAAGGTGCGATCACTAGTGCCGATTATCCGCGATGTCCTGGGGGAAGCCATCGAATCGGGCGGCTCATCGCTAAAAGATTACCGGCAGGCCGACGGTGAATTGGGATATTTTCAACACAGTTTTCGCGCCTACGGACGCGAGGGAGAACCCTGTGTAACCAAGGGTTGTAGCGGGGAAATTACCCGAATCGTGCAGTCCGGACGCTCAACTTTCTATTGTGCGCAATGCCAAAGATAACTTGAACCATCCCTCAGGGATGCTAAGAAATCGGTCTTATCCGAAACAACACGGCAAAAACATCATGGCTTACGAGACACTCATCGTTGAAACAGAAGACCACGTTGCCCTTATCAAGCTGAACCGCCCCGACGCGCTGAACGCGCTGAATTCCCAACTGTTAGGTGAATTGGCCGAGGCGCTGAAATCGTCCGAGCAAAACGAGAAGGTGCGCTGCATCGTCATCACCGGATCACAAAAGGCGTTTGCAGCGGGGGCCGATATTTCGGAAATGGTCGGCAAAAGCTTTGTTGATATGTTTATGACCGATTATTTCGGTCCCGAAGTGGACCAACTGTTGAAAATGCGCAAACCCGTTATTGCGGCCGTTGCCGGCTATGCGCTGGGTGGCGGGTGCGAGTTGGCGATGATGTGCGACTTTATCATCGCAGCGGATACGGCCAAATTCGGCCAGCCCGAAATTAATCTGGGCGTGGTTGCCGGTATTGGTGGCACCCAGCGCCTGACGCGGTTTGTCGGTAAATCCAAATCAATGGAAATGCACCTGACAGGCCGGTTTATGGATGCAGAGGAGGCTGAACGTTCAGGACTGGTTAGCCGCGTGGTGCCTGCCAAGAAATTGATGGACGAGGCAATGGCCGCCGCACAGAAGATTGCGGAAAAATCCATGTTGACCACCATGGCCGTCAAAGAGGCTGTGAACCGGTCTTATGAAACATCCTTAAGCGAAGGGCTGTTGTTTGAACGTCGCCTGTTCCACTCGCTGTTTGCCACTGAGGACCAGACTGAGGGCATGAATGCGTTCCTTGAAAAACGCGAAGCGCAGTTCCGCGCAAAATAGCGGGCAAGGTTTTCTATATTTATGCTTCCCCTTAGGATGATTCTATCCTATAGGGCGCGATACATGCGTGTGAGGCCCGCTCTGGCCGGATCGACCGGTATATAAACTCGGACGGGGACTCTTGCACCAATAGAAATAGTAACTGACCCCTGAAAGGGACCCGACACATGGCTAATACGCCCCAATCAAAAAAACGCGCTCGTCAGAACGAACGCCGGTTTCAAGTCAACAAAGCCCGCCGTTCGCGCGTTCGTACATTCTTGCGTAAACTAGAAGAAGCAATCGAATCTGGTGACAAAGAAGCAGCGCAAGCCGCTCTTCGTGCAGCACAGCCTGAATTGATGCGTGGCGTCAGCCGCGGCATTTTCCACAAGAATACAATTGCACGCAAAATGTCGCGCTTGTCGTCTAGAGTCAAAGCACTCGGATAAGCTGAAAATATTTGATATTTGAAAGGACGCAAGTGTAATGCTTGTGTCCTTTTGGTTTTGCGTGTTGCTCGGTTTTACCGTTTTCATTGGATAATTATCCACCTCACCAGATTCGATTTAACAATCTTTGAGTCAAGATCGAAGTTCTGTTGCGTCAGCCTGTTTTCCCTTGCTAGTTTAGCCAAGCGATTCACATCGTCTTGGGGGGGACATACGGCCAAACGGCGCTGCTAAACTGCCAAAAGCAAGGCTGTCTTGCTGGTGGGGAAGTGCGGAAAATCCGCGCAGCAGACCGTTCGTTCATGTCCTACAACCATATATTTGCTTGTGCCCAAAATGGGCGCATCGGCCTTTGGGTCGGGCAATAAGTGATGCTGGTTCGCAAAAAATTGGGGTGGGTATCTGACGACCATTCGGGTCGCGGTATCTTGTCTGGCGGTTAATGTATTGAAGTGGGTAAACAGGAATGACGAACGAATTATGGGGCCAAGTCCGACAGCAGCTGCAACAAACAGTCGGTGCGAATAATTACTCGACATGGATTGAACCGTTGGAATTTTCCGATTTGAAAAATGGTGTGGCCACGTTTTTAGTGCCAACGCAATTCATCGGGAATTGGGTGCGCCGCAATTTTTCCGACCAAATCAAACAGCAATTGAACACATCGGGCGTTCCCGTCAGCCGTGTAGAGTTTTCACTGTCCAAACGTGCGCCCGTTGCCAAAGCGACAACACCAAAATCTGCGATCCAACCAAAAGCAGAACTGCCCGGTGCACCCCTTGATAAGCGCCTGACCTTTGATAGTTTCGTCGTCGGTAAACCAAACGAGCTGGCCCATGCCGCCGCCAAACGCGTGGGCGAAGGTGGCCCTGTCACATTTAACCCGCTGTTTTTGTATGGCGGTGTTGGTCTTGGCAAAACCCACCTGATGCACGCCATCGCACATGATTTGATTGCGCGGCGCCCCGACCTGAATGTGTTATACCTGTCGGCTGAACAATTCATGTATCGATTTGTGCAGGCCTTGCGCGAACGCAAGATGATGGATTTCAAACAGATGTTTCGTTCAGTGGATGTGCTGATGGTGGATGATGTGCAATTCATTGCCGGCAAAGACAGCACCCAAGAAGAATTTTTTCACACCTTCAACGCGCTGGTTGACCAGAACAAACAGATCATCCTTTCCAGCGAATGTGCGCCAGGCGAAATTGAAAACCTTGAGGAACGGATCAAATCCCGCCTGCAATCCGGTCTGGTGGTTGATTTGCATCCTACAGATTACGAATTGCGGCTTGGCGTTTTGCAACAAAAGGTCGACGACTACCGCGCCGAGGATAAGAAAATGGTATTGGCCGACGGCGTGCTTGAATTTTTGGCGCACCGCATTTCTACCAACGTGCGTGTGCTTGAAGGCGCACTGACCCGCCTCTTTGCTTTTGGATCTCTGGTTGACCGTGAAATCACGCTGGAACTGGCGCAGGATTGCCTCGCTGATATTTTGCGTGCCTCGTCACGCAAAATCACCATTGACGAAATCCAGCGCAAGGTCAGCGAGCATTACAACATCCGCCTCAGTGATATGATCGGCCCACGCCGGATGCGCACGCTGGCGCGGCCTCGCCAGATTGCGATGTATCTGTCCAAACAGCTGACATCCCGCTCTCTGCCGGAAATCGGTCGCAGCTTTGGCGGGCGTGATCACACCACCGTCATGCACGGCGTGCGCAAGATAGAAGAGCTGAAAATGCTGGATAGCCAGATTTCTGATGATCTGGAGCTTCTAAGGCGCTCGTTAGAGGCTTGACCCCCTTGACGGGCCACTAAATCCATCGGACATTCCACAAAAGACTTGAGAAGGGCGTGAAATCAGGTAGTTTCGTCGCCCCAACACCCTCGTAGGAGCTACGGAATGAAAATCAGCATCGAACGCGCGGCGCTTTTGAAAGCGGTCTCTCAGGCGCAATCTGTCGTCGAGCGGCGCAACACCATTCCGATCCTTGCCAATGTCCTGATCGAGGCCGAGGGCGATACTGTCAGTTTCCGCGCCACCGATCTGGATATCGAGGTGGTCGACAAAATTTCCGGCCAGGTTGAACGCGCAGGTTCCACCACTGTTTCCGCCGTGATGCTGCATGAAATCGTGCGCAAACTGCCCGATGGTGCGTTGGTGCAGTTGGCTGACGATGGCACCTCGGGCCGTCTTACGATCGAGGCAGGGCGCTCGAACTTCTCGCTCGCCACATTGCCCAAAGAAGATTTCCCCGTGATGGCGTCATCAGAATACGCTGCGAATTTTTCGGCCAAGGCCAGCGTTCTGCGCCGCCTGTTCGACAAAACTAAATTTGCCATCTCGACCGAAGAAACCCGTTACTATCTGAACGGCGTTTACATGCATGTGGCCGATGCTGAAGGCGGCAAAATGTTGCGCTGCGTGGCGACAGATGGCCACCGTCTGGCCCGTGTTGATGCTGACCTGCCCGATGGGGCCGCCGATATGATCGGTGTGATTGTGCCGCGCAAAACAGTGAATGAAATGCGAAAATTGCTGGAAGATGACGATGTGCAAATCGCCGTGTCGGTGTCGGAAACCAAAGTGCGCTTTGCCACGCCGGAAATCACCCTGACCTCCAAAGTGATCGATGGCACATTCCCCGATTACACCCGTGTGATCCCGTCTGGTAACACCAAAAAACTCGAGGTGGACGCCGCCGAATTTGCCAAAGCCGTTGATCGTGTGGCCACGGTTTCATCCGAACGGTCCCGCGCTGTGAAACTGACGCTGGACGAAGACCGCTTGGTCTTGTCCGTCAATGCGCCCGACAGTGGGGCTGCCGAAGAAGAACTGGCTGTCGCTTATGGGGACGAGCCATTGGAAATCGGCTTTAACGCGAAATACCTGCTGGAAATTGCCAGTCAGGTGGACCGTGAAAATGCGGTCTTCATGTTCAACTCCTCGGGTGATCCGACCCTGATGCGCGAAGGCAATGACACCTCAGCGGTCTACGTCGTGATGCCGATGCGCGTTTGACGCAACTGCGCATAAAAGAGCTGACGCTCTCTCATTTTCGATCCCATAAGGTGCTGAAACTGACGCTCGATGATCGCCCTGTGGCGATTTACGGCGCAAATGGGGCCGGTAAAACCAACATTCTGGAAGCAGTGTCGATGCTATCGCCCGGCCGTGGCCTGCGCCGTGCCACTGCCGATGAAATCACCCGTAAACCAGAAGCATTGGGCTGGAAGGTTACTGCCATCCTGCAAAGCCTGCACCAGATGCACGAGATCGAGACATGGTCCGAGGGCGGTGCCTCGCGCAGCGTCCTGATCGACAGTAAAACCGCATCGCAAGTGGCGCTGGGCCGCATTGCCCGCATCCTGTGGCTGGTGCCCTCGATGGACCGATTGTGGACGGAAGGGGCCGAGGGGCGGCGGCGGTTTCTGGACCGTATGACGATGAGCTTTGAGCCATCGCACGCCCAATCGGTGCTGACCTATGAAAAAGCCATGCGCGAACGCAACCGTTTGCTAAAGGACAACCAACGCGACGGGGCGTGGTACGGCGCGCTGGAAACCCAAATGGCTCAGGCCGGCGCACAGATACATGCCAACCGGCAATCGGCGCTGATACAGCTTATTGCGGCGCAGGACGCGGCGCAAACGTCATTTCCTACCGCAACTTTAACCTTGATCCATCCTGAAGGCTCTGACGCGCTTGACGACGAGGGTGCATTGATGTCGGCCCTGCATGACAGCCGTTCGCGTGACCTTTTGGCAGGTCGCACGCTGACGGGTCCGCACAGGGCGGACCTTTTTGCTGAATACACCGCCAAAGGCGTGCCCGCGCGTGACTGCTCCACCGGCGAACAAAAGGCGCTGCTGGTGTCGCTTATCCTCGCCAATGCGCGGGCTTTGAAGGCCGAAATAGGTGCCCCGCCAATTCTGCTGCTGGATGAGGTCGCCGCCCATCTGGATGCAGATCGCCGCGCTGCACTCTACGACGAAATCTGCGCGTTAGGAGCGCAGGCATGGATGACGGGGACAGGGGCCGAACTGTTTGATGCGTTAGGGGATCGGGCGATGTATCTTGAGGTGAGTGAGGCTGATGCGGTTTCATCCGTGGTCCCGAATCCATCCCCCTAATTCTTGCCCGATCTGCGTGACATCCCCCCCTAAATCCCCTATAAACAGCTGAAACGAACAAGGAAAATGCGCGTGTCAGATAATGATCAAAATCCAGAAGAGTATGGTGCCGATTCCATCAAGGTTCTCAGAGGGTTAGAAGCGGTTCGCAAACGCCCTGGCATGTATATCGGCGACACCGATGATGGCTCTGGTTTGCACCATATGGTGTATGAGGTCGTGGATAACGGCATCGACGAAGCACTGGCGGGTCACGCTGATGCGGTAACTGTGACAATCCACGCGGATTCCAGCGTATCGGTTAGTGATAATGGCCGTGGTATTCCGGTGGGTATCCACGAAGAAGAAGGCGTTTCTGCCGCCGAAGTGATCATGACGCAGCTGCATGCTGGCGGTAAATTTGACAGCAATTCCTACAAGATTTCCGGGGGCCTGCACGGGGTTGGCGTATCCGTGGTGAATGCGCTGTCCGAATGGCTGGAATTGCGCATTTGGCGCGATGGCAAAGAACACGTTGCGCGGTTTGAGCATGGCGATACCGCCGAGTCGCTAAAGGTGGTTGGTGATGCGGGGGCTCGCACTGGCACCGAGGTGCGGTTCATGGCTTCGCTTGAGACGTTCTCGAACCTTGAATACAGTTTTCACACGTTGGAAAACCGCCTACGCGAACTGGCGTTCCTGAATTCCGGTGTGCGGATTATCCTGACGGATGAGCGTCCGACCGAAGTGCTGAAAAGCGAGCTGTTTTACGATGGTGGCGTGAAGGAATTCGTGCGCTACCTTGATCGGTCCAAAACCGCGATGCTGCCCGACCCGATCTTTTTTGTCGGCGAAAAAGACGGCATCGTTGTCGAGGTGGCGATGTGGTGGAATGACAGTTACCACGAAAATGTGCTGCCCTTTACCAACAACATCCCACAGCGTGATGGCGGCACCCATATGGCCGGCTTTCGCGGCGCGCTGACCCGCACGATCAACAACTATGCGCAGTCGTCAGGCATCGCCAAAAAGGAAAAAATCAGCTTTACTGGTGATGATGCCCGCGAAGGTTTGACTTGTGTTTTGTCGGTCAAAGTGCCGGACCCGAAATTTTCGTCCCAGACCAAAGACAAGTTGGTTTCTTCCGAAGTGCGCCCCGCCGTCGAGGGGCTGGTGAATGAAAAGCTGGCCGAGTGGTTCGAGGAAAATCCGAATGAAGCCAAGATGATCGTGAGCAAGATCGTCGAGGCGGCCCACGCTCGCGAAGCGGCGCGTAAAGCCCGCGATCTGACGCGACGCAAAACCGCGATGGATGTGAATTTTCTGGCGGGAAAACTCAAGGATTGCTCGGAAAAAGACCCCTCTAAAACCGAAGTCTTTCTGGTGGAAGGTGATAGCGCCGGTGGATCGGCGCAAACTGGGCGTGACCGGATGACCCAAGCGGTGTTGCCGCTGCGAGGTAAAATCCTGAATGTGGAACGCGCACGGTTTGACCGGATGCTGGCATCGCAGGAGATCGGCAATCTGGTGATGGCGCTGGGCACCGGCATTGGCCGCGATGAATTCGACATCAGCAAACTGCGCTACCACAAGATTGTGATCATGACCGACGCCGATGTTGATGGTGCCCACATCCGCACCCTGCTGCTTACGTTTTTCTTCCGGCAAATGCCCGAACTGATCGAAGGCGGATACCTGTATATTGCCCAGCCGCCGTTGTTCAAAGTGAGCCGCGGCAAATCCGAAGTTTACCTGAAAGACCAGCCAGCGCTGGATGATTATCTGGTGGAGCAAGGCATTGATGGTGCATCACTTAGGTTGGCGTCTGGCGAAGAAATCATTGGGCAGGATTTGCTGCGAGTGGTCGAGGAAGCCCGCCAAACACGCCGTATCCTGCAAGCCTTCCCGACGCTTTATCCGCAGCATATTCTGGAACAGACAGCGATTGCGGGTGGATTTATTATAGGGCAGGTTGATGCTGATTTGCAGGGTGTCGCCGATGCTGTTGCCACCCGTCTGGACCTGATCGCCGAAGAATATGAGCGCGGTTGGCAAGGTCGCCCAACCCAAGACCACGGCATCCGTTTGGCACGTATGCTGCGCGGTGTGGACGAGGTGCGTAAACTTGACGGGCGCGTATTGCGCTCGGGTGAAGCACGCAAGTTGGGCTCGATGACCGAGACATTGCAAGAGGTTTACGCCAAGCCCGCCAAACTGATCCGCAAAGACCGCGAGATACCGATCTTTGGCCCGATCGACCTGCTGGATGCTATTTTGGCCGAGGGCGAAAAAGGCCTGTCGCTGCAACGCTACAAGGGCCTTGGCGAAATGAACCCTGACCAGCTGTGGGAAACCACATTGGACCCCGAAGCGCGAATTTTGTTGCAGGTGAAAATTGATGATATGGCCGAGGCCGATGATCTGTTCACCAAACTGATGGGCGACGTGGTCGAACCCCGCCGCGAATTCATTCAGACAAATGCGCTGAACGTGGAGAATTTGGATTTCTAGAGGTGTGGCATAATTGACTCTACCATTCCTTAGGTTTTCTCCTATATACAACTAGTAGGGACTGGAAAGTCTCTAAATAGAAAATAGACTCCGTACAATTCGCCGAGTATCAAAGTGTATAGGCAACTATGCCGCGAATGTACGGAGTCGATTTCCCCATGGATCACCGATTTGCTATTCTAATTGATGGTGGCTTTTTTAGCCGCAAACTACAATCCAAGCTAAAGAAGCGTCCAGAGGTTCAAGATGTTATCGATGAGATCGAGCGCATCAGGCGTAATGATCTTTTTTCAGGCTTTGAATTGCTTAGGGCATATTACTACGATGCTTTTCCTGCGACGGGTAAGATAAGACACCCTATTTCTGGAAATGAATTGAACTTGGCTGATACGGATGTATTTCGTAGAAACAAAGCTTTCCTTCAAAGACTCGAACTCCAGCCCGATATTTCACTTCGGTTGGGTGAGTTATCAACAAGAGGATACAAGCTTAACTATGCCGCCATGCAGGACGAGAGTTTAGCAGGAAGAAATCTTGCGGAAGGTGATTTTGCACTAGATATAGAACAAAAAGGAGTTGATTTAAGGATTGGTTTAGACATCGCTCGTCTTTCGCTTCGCGAATTAGTTAGAACAATAGTTGTCGTAACTGGTGATAGTGATTTTATACCAGCATTTAAATTTGCACGGCGAGAGGGAGTTAGGGTTATTCTTGCGCACATGGGGCATGGAGTGAAGCGCGAGTTAAAGGCGCACACCGATGGCTTGATTGAATAAAAGGCGAAAACAGCTCACAAATATAGATTGACCAGATCAATCACGGCTTTTACCGGTAAATGTTCGAAAACGGAGAAAACCCTATGACCAACGCTCTGATCGTCATCGACGTGCAAAATGATTTCTGCCCAAACGGTGCGCTGGCCGTGGCAGGTGGTGATGAAATCATCGCCCACATCAACGCCATGATGGGGGATTTCAATGCCACTATCCTGACACAAGACTGGCATCCTGCAGCCCACTCCTCATTCGCTAGCAGTCACACGGACAAAGACCCTTATACGCTGATTGACATGCCGTATGGCGCGCAAGTGCTGTGGCCGGATCACTGTATTCAAGGCACAAAAGGCGCTGAATTCCACGCCACCCTGCGCACTGACCCCGCCGATATGATTATCCGCAAGGGCTATAACCCCGCCATCGACAGCTACTCGGCTTTCTTTGAAAATGACCACAAAACGCCGACTGGCCTTGAGGGATATTTGCGCACCCGTGGTATCACCACCCTGACAATGGTTGGCCTTGCCACCGATTTCTGCGTGCAATATTCGGCGCTTGATGCGGCGCGTCTGGGGTTTGATGTGACCGTGCTGGAAGAGGCGTGCCGCGCGATTGATCTGGACGGCTCTCTTGCCACTGCCCGCGCGGCGATGCAGGATGCCGGTGTGAAACTGGAGCCTTGAGTAATGCCTGATATCGCCACCCGCGTTTATAACCACAAGTGGAAGATCGACCCGATTGTCCGGTCCCTGATCGACACTGATTTTTACAAGCTGCTAATGTGCCAGTCGGTGTTTCGCAATAAGCCCGATACGAATGTCACCTTTTCCCTGATCAACCGGTCCAAAACCATTCGGCTGGCCGATGAGGTGGACGAGGGCGAGTTGCGTGAACAGCTGGACCACATCCGCACATTGTCCTTGTCGCGTGGCGAAAGCACCTGGCTACGCGGCAATATGTTTTATGGCAAACGCGCCATGTTCAGCCCCGAATTTATGGAGTGGTTCGAAAGTATGCGCCTGCCGCCCTATCATTTGGAAAAACACGATGGCCAGTATGAATTGACGTTCGAGGGCAAATGGCACGAGGTGATGCTATGGGAAATTCCCGCTCTTGCCACGTTAATGGAACTTCGGTCCCGCGCCGTGCTGCAGCCAATGGGCAAGTTTGAACTGCAAGTTCTATATGCCCGCGCGATGACAAAGCTGTGGGAAAAGGTTGAAAAATTGCGCGGCCTTGATGGGTTGCGTCTGGCCGATTTCGGCACCCGTCGCCGCCACAGTTTTATGTGGCAAGACTGGTGTGTGCAGGCCATGAACGAGGGGTTGGGGGACAAATTTGTCGGCACCTCGAACTGTCTGATCGCCATGCGTCGAGAGGTCGAGGCGATTGGCACCAACGCCCATGAATTGCCGATGGTTTACGCCGCCTTAGCTGAAACCGACGACGATCTGCGCCGCGCTCCCTATGACGTGCTGGCCGATTGGCACGAAGAACACGACGGCAATCTGCGCATCATTTTGCCCGACACTTACGGCACCCAAGGCTTCCTTGATAACGCGCCGGACTGGCTGGCGGGTTGGACCGGGATCCGGATTGATAGCGGTGATCCGGCCACAGCTGCCGAGATAGCGATTGATTGGTGGAAGGCCCGCGGCGAAGATCCGACCAAGAAAATGGTGATCTTTTCGGACGGGCTGGATGTAGACAAAATCATTGAACTCCAAAACCAGTTTCGTGGTCGGGTAAAACCGTCCTTTGGCTGGGGCACGTTGATGACCAATGATTTCCGCGGGCTGACACCAGACAACAGCCTCGCACCATTTTCCATCGTTTGCAAAGCCGTCAGCGCCAATGGCAACCCGACGGTGAAACTGTCGGATAATCCGAACAAGGCAATGGGACCATCGGATGAGATTGCCCGCTACAAACGGGTGTTCGGCGTGGGCGATCAAGCGGCACAGGACGTGGTGGTTTAACCCGCAAACAACGGCTCGCCCGACATGAACCGCGTTGCCGCCCGTACGGCGCGGTCTGCATAGCCAACAAGCGCGGGATCATCCGGCGCATATCTGGAAATTGCCCAGCCGCATGAGGCAAGCACGCGGATCACGGTGAAGGCCGGTAACAGTTTGGTTTCCTCTGGCCCCAACCCGTATCCATCGACCAATGCGCCTGCCAGTTTTTGCGCGCCTGCCCGATCCCAGACTTGCGACATGGCGACACCAAGTTCATAGAGCCGGAACCCGAATGCCCCGTCGTCAAAATCAATCAGGGTCACGTCGCCGCCCACCACAAACACATTTTCGCTTAATGCGTCGGCATGGATCAAACCAAAATCGGCCCCGTCTGTTTGATATTCTTCTAATAGGTCTACCAATGTTCTGCGCGCATCCAGCAACAGGGTTTTGTTCGCATCTGTTAACGCCGGATTTTCCCAAAACCTGCCCCAGTTCGGGTTATTACCCAGCAGCCCATTGATGCCCAATTGCGCACGTTCAAAACTGTCAGGCAGGGTCAGGTTGCCACTTATCCTATGCAGCGTGGCCAGTTCGGCCCCGAGTGCTGTAAACAACCATAGTTGTTTTTCTTCACCCCATTCATCGGCAATGCCACCGTCGCCCAACGGCACCCCATCAACCCAAGAAACGATCGAGGCCATGCGTCCGGCCTGTGGCACGAATGAAATTAGATCACCGCTGATACAGGGGATCGGGTGCGGTAAATCCATACCCGCCTTGGCCAGTTCCTGCGTCCAGATCAGCTCGGACCGGATTGCATCGTCCGTTTGATACCCCGGTCGATGCAATCGCAGCGCGGCGCGTTCCCCATCGGGCGCGAGCACCTCGAACACCGCGTTTTCACGGTTCTTAATCAGACGCGGGGTGCAGTCGGGCACCTCCCAAGCGACCAATGCCGCCTTGGCGTAGGCAATAGTCTCGGCGTCATTCATCGGCCAGAACCGTCTTGAAAGCGCTGTCCATCACGTCAACCAGCAGATCAACATTGTCACGGGAAAACACACAGGGCGGACGAATTTTCAGCGTGTTGTCAAACCGCCCAACCGTGCTGAGCAACACCCCGCTATTGCGCATCTCGTTCACCATCCGCAGGGATATATCGGTTGTAGGTTCCCCGTCGCGCATCAACTCTACTCCAAAAAACAAGCCCGACCCGCGCACATCGGCGATCACGTCGTATTGCGCCGCCAGCCCGTTCAATTCGTCAATCGCATAGGCACCAACATCGCGGGCGTTTTCTACCAGCCCCTCGTCCTCAATCACTTCTAGCGTTGCCATTGCCGCCGCCGCACTCACCGGATTGCCACCAAAGGTGTTGAAGTATTTGAACACATCCTGAAACGCTTCCAGCACATCCGCGCGGGTCACAACAGCCGCTACCGGATGCCCGTTCGCCATTGGTTTTCCCACGGTCACGATGTCGGGCGCAAAGCCCAGTTTTTCATGGCCCCACCAATCAGAACCGATGCGCCCAAACCCTGGTTGCACCTCGTCAGCGATGATCAATCCACCCGCAGCACGCACAGCAGAAATGGCGCGATCCATGAAGCCACGCTCTAGCGTCGGGAACCCCTCATTGGCGAAATAGGGGCAAATGATCAGGGCTGACACGCCGTGCCCACTAGCCTCTAGTTTGGCAATAGCAGTCTCTATGCCAGCGCAAAACGCTTCTGCCTGTTCTGCACGGGTGCCCCCCACAGGGTGCAGATTATCGGGCGCGGGCACTTGTCGAACGTGGTCTGCATACCCACCGACCGGCACCTTCTTGGCATTCAACTGGCTAACGGCGGTAGTATTGCCGTGATATGTATTATCCGTTCCGATCACGCCGGTTTTTCCGGTCACAGCCTGGGCCATCCGCAGGGCAATATCGTTGGCCTCGGACCCTGAATTAACCATGATCATCGTGGTTAGGTCGTGCCGGAATTTTGCTGTCAGCCGCTCGCTATACTCCACAACCCCGTCATGCACATAGCGGGTGTGAACGTTTAGCGTGGCAGCCTGACGGGCGATGGCATTGACCACCTTGGGGTGGCAATGGCCGACGTGTGGCACGTTGTTATAGCAATCTAGATACCGCTTGCCATCCACATCAAACAGCCAAACGCCTTCACCGCGCACAGGCGCAAAAGGCACGTCATAAAAGGTGGTGACATGCCGCCCCAACACCCGCTTGCGCCGTTCAATCAAATTCATTCGTCGCCCCTTACTTTGCCCCGTAGCACTTTGACTTTGCCGCGCTTTACCTTGCCTTCAACCCGCCTGCGTTTTGATGCCAGCGTTGGCCTTGTTTTGACGCGGCGCTTTGGCACAAACAAGGCCTTTTCGATCAACTCCACCAACCGCGCCCGCGCGATCTCGCGGTTGCGGGCTTGCGAGCGGGTTTCCTCGGCACGGATCACAATTGCGCCATCCAGCGTCCAGCGCCGTCCGGCCAGACGCTTCAACCGCGCCTTGACCGCCCCTGTTAGCTGCGGGCTGCGCTGTGCTTCAAACCGCAGTTCAACCGCGGTGGCGACCTTGTTCACATTTTGCCCACCCGGACCTGAGGAGCGCGTAAAGCTCTCGCTCAATTCCCAGTCTTCCAGCGTGATATCGTCGTTGATCCGTAACATGGGCCGACACTAGGACAGGTTACGCAAAACGGAAAGAGCCCCTGCGCTTTGCGCAAGGGCTCTTCTCGAGAGTTGGAGGTGGCAAGCGGGGCAATCAGCGCCCGAAGCCAGATGATTATTCAAAGGGTTTGCCCCCTAAATCATCACCTCGCGCGTAATCCTCACCAGTTGCTCCTGTATCCCAATAGACATTGGCACCTCCTTTCTGAATGTTACGAACATCCAAAGGGTGGCACAGATTTGGTAGATGTCAAAACAATTTATGCTGCATCTGGTGAAATTCGCGTAACGATTGCGCGGAATGGCACCAATGCCAGCATGGCAAGTGACAGTTTGACCAAGCAATCAGCCAGCGCCAGTGACACCCATAGGGGTGTAGACGGGCCGACACCTAGCAACGGTAGGACTTCGCCTGCCCAGCTGACATCGTTCAGGGGCTCAATGTATGTAAACGTAGCCGAGAACGCGATGCTGAAAAACAGGATCGTATCAACAGACGAGCCGATCAGGGTTGACGCCAACGGTGCCCGCCACCATGCGCCGCCCCGCAGCCGATCAAAGATTGCCACATCCAGCATCTGTGCCGTTAGGAATGCCACGCCGGACCCGATTGCGATACGCAACGTCACCAGTGGGCCGAATTCACCCATAATCTGTGTGCCAATCAACGAGCAGGCCACGCCAACCACAAACCCCGCGATCACCACCTTGCGGGCAGCGGCCACGCCATAAACACGGTTCATCACGTCGGTGACCAAAAAGGCCAGAGGATAGGTGAACGCGCCCCACGTCAGCCATTGGCCAAACAGGTGCTGCACAAGGATATTGGAAGCCACTACAATGGCAGCCATGGCAATTATGCCGGGAAGGATGCGTTTCATGCTGATATGTTCCGTTTTAACAAGGTTGCGGTAACTTGGCCCCAAAGCACGGGACGGCGCGTCCTACCGCGCATGATTGCGCAGATCAAGCTATTCTTGCAAACGGTACTCGACAAATTCGGTGATTTGGAAGGCGTTGAAATTGTTGTCCGAGACCATTGTCAGCCTTATGTCTCCTGCTGCATCTCGCCAAACAGCAATCCCTTCTAGATTGTCATGAGCGCCTGACGGGCTGGTTAATACCACCTCTTCGTTTTCCAGTAGGTCGCCCCGCACGGTAAAACGTCTCACCCGGGTTTCAAATCCAAAAAACCCTAAATGACGTTCCAAGAGATACAGCTTCCCATCAGGACCGAAATCTGCGCCTACGGGTGAAAACAATCCGATACGCAAAATACTAAATGGAACTGACCACGCTCCATTCTTGTATCTATATACTGGAAATGGCTTTGCTATATCTCCGGATTGTTCGGGAATGGTGTAAAGAGAGTTTTCGGAATCCACAGCGATTGCTTCAAGCGCGAAATTGCTTTGCATATATTCAAAATCAGGATGCCTTGGTATCCAAGCAGCTTCGCTTTCTGGATCACGATAGGTCCAGACGCGATGAAATGTTTCGAAGGAAACGTAGATACGGCCATCCGTGCGAATAGCAAGCCCCTCAGCGTCAGATTTAAGGCTGGATAGAGGTGTGTCATTTGTATTTTTCAGGGTACCGAAATTAGGAATGACGGAGCTAATCCGCCCATCATCGCGTTCAAATTCTCCCTCAACTATCGCCCCTCGATCTCCGACAACCATAAAAGTGTTTCCGCCACCGAAAACTTCAATTCCCGAAATCCCGCCTACACCATCGACATTTGATGCCCATGTATAACTACTGATATAATCCGCCTGCTGGGCCAAAGTGGCGCCTGCAAAAAAAGTGGCAAACACGATTGCCACTGCAATCAGCGCGAGTCTAATACGGCTTGGCATTGCTGAGGCAGATCCGACATTACATATTCACGGCGTGGTTTTCTGGGGGCCGCATTGGGATCAGGGGGCGGTGGGGGTGGCGGTTTCAATATATCGTTCACCCACTTTTGCGCGTCAGCACATCCATCCCCTGGGGGCGGTGGTGCTTGGTTGACGCATCCTCTTGCCCCCTTGGGGCACTTCAGGCGGACATGGAAATGGTAATGATGTCCCCACCACGGCCGGATTTTGCGCAGCCAGCTACGATCACCTTTCGCATCCTTACACATCTGCACCTTGGCACCTGGAAAGATGAATATCCGCGCCACGGCCTTGTCCCGTGCGGCCGCTTTGACAATGGCGTGCTGGATCGGGCCCCATTTGCTGTTCACAAACGCGCCTTTGGAACGACGGTAGGAAACAGCGGATAGATTGGTGCGTTGCCGGATGCTTAACTTCATGTTGGTCGCAGGCATCAGCCAGATGTCAGCGTCCAAACCAATCTGGTGTGACCGGTGCCCTGTCAGCATCGGCCCGCCGCGTGGTTGCGACATATCGCTGATATACAGCCCGTTTGATCCCCGCAGTTTTGCGGCCTTGCGGCTAAGGCGTTTGAGAAAGGAAACCAGCTCGGGATGGCCCCAGTTCCGGTTGCGCGATACCCGCATTTCCAACCACGTCGCCCCTTTTTGCGGCAGTTGTACACCGCCCGCCAAACAGCCCTTGGCATAACCACCATAAGGGGCCGCAATTTGCGACGATGCATCGCGCTTGCCACCAAACAGTTGTTTGGCCAGTGGTTCGGATTGGGCGGATGCAGCAAGTCCGAGTGTGAGTGTAAGAATGGTGAGTAACCGGATCATGATGCGCTATGCTCCCCGTTTGGTTTAACCCAGATTAACAGGAAAAGCCCGATCAGGAAAAGCCCGATAAGCGGGGTGATGCCCAACCGTTGGCTATTGGTTGCGGCGGTTGCAATCCCGATGGCCAATGGTGCGATGAATGACGTGGCCTTACCGGCCAATGCGTATAGGCCAAAGGCTTCGGTCATGCGATCAGGGTTGGCTTGACGCACCATCATTGTGCGACTGGCCGATTGCACGGCCCCACCAGCCGCACCAACGATTGCACCCAGCAGGTAAAAGGCCTGATCCGGTAGGGTCGATTCGGGGGAAACAGCTATGCCAAATACGGATTCTCGCGATACAAACACGATCAGGATCGACATAGTTGTCAGCACCAATATGCAGATTGTAATCACTGGTTTGGGGCCGTACTTGTGATCGGCCCGCCCGCCGACCCATGCAAAAATTGCACCTGTGATAATTGCGATAATGCCGAAAATGCCGATGTTGGTGCTGGTCCAGCCCAATACCCCCGCCGCATATATGCCGCCAAATACATAGATGCCGTTCAGTGCGTCGCGGTAAAACATCGAGGATGCGAGATAGGCAAACAGGCTGGGTGTGCTGGGTAGTGATTTTAGTGTCTTTCCAAGATCGGAGAGTGCTGAGGAAACCTTAAGGCGGGACACCGCCGTGGTTTTCGGGTCGCGCACCCACAGGAAAAACGGGATCATGAATACGGCATACCAGAACGCCGAAAACGGCCCGACAAACCGCGTGCCCTCACGTGCGCTTGCATCCAACCCGAACAGCGGGTCAATGCCCAGCATGGTCTTGCCGTTGCCCCCTTCGGCAAACAGCAACAGCATGATGATCAATGTCAGCAGCCCGCCGATATAGCCAAAGGCCCAGCCGCTGCCAGATATTTTCCCGATCTCTTCTTTCGGGCCAAGGTCGGGCAACATCGAATTGGTGAAAATCGTGGCAAACTCCATCCCGATCAGGCCAACAGCAAAGGAAAATAGTACAAAATACAGATTGAAGTTGTCAGGTGCCGACCACCACAGCCCGAACGCCCCGATGAAATACATAACGGAAAACAGCCAAACCCAACGCACCCGATTTCCACTGTTATCGGCAATTGCACCCAATATCGGGGCCAGAATAGCGATCACAATACCCGCAGCCCCGATGCCAAAGCCCCATGCACTCTGCGCTTTGGTGCCATCCCCAATCACTGTGGCGATGTAAGGCCCGAAAATGAAGGTCAGCAGCAGTGTGTTATATGGCTGGCTGGCAAAATCAAAAAAGAACCAGCCCCAAATCCGTTTTTTCGCTGAAACGTCAGCCATCCCACTCGTCCCCCTGTTGGTTTTTCGTGATTGAATAGGGAAACAGGCACCTAGGCAAGAAATCCTTTACGACACGGTGTGGTTTTCTGGCGGCCAAGGGCGGCTGTCCTCGGCACGTATCCAGTTCTGCACCCAGTCTGGCAATGCGGGGCTTTGTTCATCCGCCCCCATCGCCACGGCCACCTTGGCGGGGTCGACAATGCCATCCGGCCCCGTCACCGCTGTGCGATACAGCGCCTGATTGGCGCAGTGGCTGCGGGTCCAGATCGATTGCTCCAGATATAAAAACCGTTTATCCCAGCCCAGTGCCCGACTGTGGATTTCAAACCTCTGGAACATGCGGATGCGGCGCCGGTAGCGCACCGATGTGCCCGCCACCGTCAGCCCCCATTTGTTATCCTTGATCGCACGGATCAGCCCCATCCGGTTTGCCAATGGAATTCGCCCCAGATCATACAGGGTCAGGGTGCGTCCGTTGTTCAGCTCGAACCAGAAATCCAGATCCCACGGCCAGCAAATGTGGTGCGATACATGTGTTTCACCCATCGCCAGCGGTGCGGCAGCCCGATGCACAATCAGTTCTTTGCCCATGCGAATAAACGGATACATTAACGGCTCCTTTAAGATTTGATGCAATTTGCTCTATTGAGGGCCCGCGTCAAGCACAACGTGGCGGCAGACCGCTTGCCATATGGCTGTGCGACGCTTAGGTAATCGGGAACCAAAACAAAAGGCTGGCCAGATATGCAATCGATTTACCAAATCCTTAACCTGATCCTCGATGTGGTCTGGTTTGTCATGATCGCCCATATCATCATGAGCTGGCTGATCAATTTCCAGGTTCTGAACCTGCATCAGCCGTTGGTTCAACAGGTCTGGTACGGGCTGAACAAGCTGCTGGAACCGCTATACAGCCGCATTCGCCGTTTTCTGCCTACTATGTCTGGACTGGATCTCGCCCCGCTGGTGGCCTTTCTTGGCATCATCGTGCTGCGCATTATCCTCAGGAATAACGCCTCGTTCTTTTACTCGTTCTAGGTTGTGTCAAACGCCTCCGAACTCCTCTCATCCGTCTTTGGATTTGACACCTACCGCACCGGACAGGCCGAAATTGTTGACGCTGTGGTCGAGGGGCGCAACACGCTTGCCATCATGCCGACCGGCGGCGGTAAATCCCTGTGTTTCCAACTGCCAGCTTTAATGCGCGATGGTGTCACCGTCGTTATTTCCCCGCTGATTGCCCTGATGCGCGATCAGGTCCGTGCCTTGCGTGAAGCAGGGGTCGAGGCGGGCGCGTTGACCTCGGGCAATACGGACGAAGAGACCGAATATGTTTATGCGGCCGCCAACGATGGCCGCTTGAAAATCCTCTATATGGCTCCTGAACGGCTTGCCTCTTCCGGCACCTTGGCGTTCCTGCAACGGATCAACACCAGTCTGATTGCCGTGGATGAAGCCCACTGTGTGTCCCAATGGGGCCATGATTTTCGCCCTGACTATCTGCGCATCGGCAACCTTCGCAAAACCCTGAACGTGCAACTCGCCGCCTTCACCGCGACGGCGGACGAAGAAACCCGCGCCGAGATTATCACCCGCCTGTTCGAGGGCACTGATCCCGCCGTGTTCCTGCATGGTTTTGATCGCCCAAACATCCATTTGCGGTTCGAAGCCAAGGATTCACCGCGCCGCCAAATCCTCGAATTCGCCGCCGCCCGTAAGGGCCAACCCGGCATCGTCTACTGCGCCACGCGCAAGAAAACCGAAGGCATTGCCAAGGCGTTGAATGACGCAGGCCACAGCGCGTGTCATTACCATGCGGGCATGGAGGCGGATGAACGCCGTGTGGTTGAACAGCGGTTTCAGGTCGAAGACGGGTTGATCGTGGTGGCCACCGTGGCCTTTGGTATGGGGGTTGATAAACCCGATATCCGCTGGGTCGCCCATGCCGATCTGCCCAAATCCATTGAATCCTATTATCAGGAGATTGGGCGGTCCGGTCGTGACGGCGCCCCAGCCGAAACCCTGACCCTGTTTGGCCCCGAAGACATCCGCTTGCGTCGCACCCAAATCGACGAAGGCCTCGCCCCACCCGAAATGCGCGCCGCGGATCACGCCCGCCTGAACGCCCTGCTGGGTCTGGCCGAGGCGCTGGGCTGTCGGCGGCAAAAGCTGTTGGCGTTCTTTGGCGAGGACAGCCAACCTTGCGGAAACTGTGATCTGTGCGAAACCCCGCCAGAAACCTTTGACGGCACTACGGCCGTTCGTATGGCACTGTCCGCGATCCTGCGCACTGGCGAATATTTCGGTGCGGGCCATTTGATCGACATCCTGATCGGCAATGTGACCGATAAGGTGCAGCAACGCGGCCATGATACCATACGGACCTTTGGCGTGGGCAAGGAATACAGCCGCAACGAATGGCAGGCGATTTTCCGCCAAATGATGGGCCATGATTTGATCCGCCCTGACTCCGAGCGATTTGGAGCGTTTCGCATGACCCAGATTGCCCGCCCCATCCTGCGCGACGAGGCAACGATCAAGTTGCGCCGCGACACCATCCGCCAAGCTAAAAACACCCGTCGCCCCGCTGTCAAAACGCTCGTTTCGGACGAAGATGCGCCGCTGTTGTCCGCGTTAAAAGCCAAGCGCCGCGCCCTGGCAGAAGAGGCCCGCGCGCCTGCCTATATCATCTTTAATGACCGCACCCTGATCGAGATGGCCGAGGTTAAGCCGATGACGCTGGATGATATGGCCGGCATTGGCGGGGTCGGTGCAAAGAAGCTGGAGAAATACGGCGAGATTTTTCTGGAAATCATCACCGGCGAAGCCGCCGCACCGACCCATCCGTCGCGCCGTAAACTGGCAGGGCGGGATGCGGGTTCGATTTATGACCGTTTGCTTGATGCGCAGGGGGCGCTTGCGCGTGGGCCCGAGGGAGCCGATAAACCAATGAGCTGTTCTGCGTCGCTACTGGCCAAAGTCGCTAGCACAAAGCCTGCGGACATACCCGCGATGGAACGGTTGCTGGGGGACAAAAAAGCGCTGCGTTTTGGCGCTGCTTTTCTGGATGTGTTGAACGGGGAGGATGCGTAAATGCTTGTAGTTATTTCGCCAGCCAAACGGCTGGATACAAAGGCGGCAGCAACGGCGGATGAAACGCTTCCTGCCTTTCAGGATGCGGCGAATGAACTGGCGGGATATGGCCGCAATTTGTCGCCAACTGATCTGCAAAAACTAATGGCGATCAGTGAAAACCTGGCGCGTTTGAATGCGGACCGCTTTGCTGATTTTGCCGATGCATCGACGCCGGACAACGCCAAACAGGCGGCGTTGTTTTTTGCCGGTGACACCTATGCTGGTCTGGAAGCGGCATCACTGGATACCGAGCAAATGGATTGGGCACAGGACCATCTGCGCATCCTGTCAGGCCTATACGGCCTGCTGCGTCCGCGCGATTTGATCCAGCCGTATCGTCTGGAAATGGGTAGCCGTTTGAAAACGGCGCGGGGCAAAAACCTGTATGAATATTGGGGCGACAGGTTGTCATCAGCGCTGAATAAAGCAGGGACAGCTATGGGCACCGACACATTGGTCAATTGCGCTTCGGTCGAATATTTTGGGGCGGTTGATATGGATGCGCTAAAGCTACGGGTGATCACGCCTGTGTTCATGGAAGAAAAAGCAGGCACGCCCAAGATCGTCAGCTTTTTTGCCAAAAAAGCGCGTGGGGCGATGGCGCGGTTTATGATCGAGCGGCGGATCACTGACCCAGAAGGGTTGAAGGATTTTGACACTGGCGGCTATCGGTTTAACGCGGGCATGTCCGAAGGTGACCGTTGGGTTTTCTTGCGGGATTATCCGGAAACTTGATTACGGAGTAAGCGGCACTCGCCCAGTCCCATCCAGAACCCAGCAATCGCTCCCCTCAAACACAGCGGTTGTCAGGTATTTATCATAGCCCGCCCCTGTATCCAGATTAATTCGGTTGCCATAATGCATGGGCGTATCAACTGGCGTGTGACCATGCACGATCAGCGCCTCGAACGGCAGCACCTCCACATGAAACGGCCCTCTGATCCACAGTAAATCATCCTCGACCTGATCGGCCAGCGCCACACCGGGCAAGATACCGGCGTGGACAAAGGCAACATCGCCAAATTGGTGCATCAGCGGCATGTCCTCCAGAAACTGTTTGTGTGAATCTGGAATAACTCGTTGAACTTCACTGTGCGGAGTACCGGCGCTGATACCATAAGACTCCAGCGTGTCAGCTCCGCCAAGGCGCGGATGTAGCCATGTCAATTCGGTCGTTAAACGCGGGTCGTGGTAATCGGGATCATTCAGAAACCCCGCAAACATCCGGTCATGATTGCCCTTGACCGTAAGCCAGGGCTCGCCCCGCGCAATCCCGTCAATCAAGTGCTGGATCACACCGTTGCTGTCAGGTCCACGATCAGTCAGATCGCCCAGATGCACGACTGGGGCGTCTATATCGCCTGTGTACCTCCGGTCTGCCGCGATCCGTTCATGCGCCGCCTGTAGCATGCCGATTTGCCCGTGAATATCGCCGATTGCATAGACCCGCATTGCCTGCTCCTTTTTCCTTTCAGCACCAAAACCAAAGGCCTCGGGAATGTCCAGAGGCCTTTGGTCATCTCGTTGTGATTGGGTAACTAGCTAACGCTAAATTCCAGCGGCTTAATCGACTGGAACAGATCAGTGTTGTCAAGTTGGCTGATTGCATTTTCATCCAAAGGATTGTCGACATACAGCAGTGCAATCGCATCCTCGCCTACACCAGAACGGCCAAGGGTAAAGTTGGCAATGTTGACATTGTTTTCACCCAGAACTCGCCCCAAAGTGCCGATGATACCCGGCATATCCTTGTTGGTTGTATAGAGCATATGTTCACCGATCTCGGCGTCGATATTGATGCCCTTGATCTGGATAAACCGTGGCTTGCCATCGCTGAATACGGTGCCCGCGATGGTACGTTCACGGCTATCGCTCACAACGGTCAGTTTAATATACCCGTCAAACACACCGGTTTTTTCCTGCGTGGTTTTGGATATTTTAATGCCGCGATCTTTGGCAATCACCGGCGCTGAAACCATGTTCACTTCGGGGTTGCTGGCCTGCATGATGCCCGCAATCGCGCTACAGCTTAGTGCCTCTAGGTTCATTGCAGCGACGGTGCCATCATAAAGAATATTGATGGCTTTGATCGGGTCTTCTGTCAGTTGGCCAACGAACGATCCCAGATGTTCTGCCAGATCCAGCCACGGCCCCATGACCTTGGCTTCTTCGGCGGTAACCGATGGCATGTTCAGCGCGTTGGTAACGGCCCCTGTCAGCAGATAATCCGACATTTGCTCGGCCACTTGCACGGCGACGTTTTCTTGTGCCTCTTTGGTGGATGCGCCCAGATGCGGGGTGCAGACCACGTTTGGCAGACCGAACAGCGGGCTGTCGGTGGCGGGCTCGACCTCGAAAACATCAAAGGCAGCACCGGCTACATGGCCGGATTTAAGCGCGGCTGCCAAGGCGGCCTCGTCAACCAGACCGCCACGGGCACAGTTGATCACCCGCACACCAGACTTCATTTTGGCAATCGCCTCGGCGTTCAGGATGCCGCGGGTGTTGTCTGTCAGCGGCACATGCAGGGTGATGAAATCGGCACGTGCCAGCAGTTCATCCAGTTCGACCTTTTCAACACCGATTATTGCGGCGCGCTCCTCAGATAAAAATGGGTCATACGCGACCACTTTCATCTTGAGGCCAAGCGCGCGGTCGGCAACGATGGTGCCGATATTGCCAGCCCCGATCAGGCCCAGCACCTTGGCGGTGATCTCGGTGCCCATAAAACGGGATTTTTCCCATTTACCGGCTTGGGTCGAGGCATTGGCCTCGGGGATTTGACGCGCCACAGCCATCATCAGGGATATCGCGTGTTCTGCCGTGGTGATCGAGTTGCCGAACGGCGTGTTCATCACGATCACACCCTTTTTCGAAGCCGCCGGAATATCGACGTTATCAACTCCGATGCCAGCGCGGGCGATGACCTTCAGGTTGTCGGCGGCAGCGAGCAGCTTTGGCGTGACTTTGGTGTTGGACCGGATGGCGAGGCCATCGTATTTGCCGATGATCTCCTGCAAGGCGGCTTTGTCTTTGCCAAGGTCGGGCATGAAATCCACATCAATGCCGCGGTCGCGGAATATTTGCACGGCGGTTTCGGAGAGTTTGTCGGATACGAGAACTTTGGGTGCCATGTTGTAGGCTCCTTTGAATTGAAGTTTGGGTAGGGGGCCTATTGGCCGCTCTGAATTATTCGTTGATTTCAGCGTTGAAGGCCCAGTCGAGCCACGGCATCAGCGCGGTCAGGTCGGCAGTTTCGACCGTTCCCCCACACCAGATACGCAGACCCGCAGGCGCATCACGATAAGCACCAATGTCATAGGCAACACCTGCGTCTTCCAGACGTTTGGCAACCGCTTTGGCAAAGGCCGCTCCGTCCGTGATGCGGGCATCGTTGAACTTCAGGCAAACCGAGGTGTTTGACCGCAAAGCCGGATCATCGGCAAGGAAGTCCAGCCAGTCGTGGGCGTCAACAAACCTCTCTAACACCGCAGTATTCACGTCTGCGCGGCCAATCATACCCGAAAGTCCGCCAACCGATTTAGCCCACTCCAGTGCCACCAGATAATCTTCAACTGCCAGCATAGACGGTGTGTTGATCGTGGCACCGCTAAAGATACCGTCGATCAGTTTGCCACCCTTGGTCAGGCGGAAAATTTTAGGCATTGGCCACGGCGGGGTGTAGCTTTCCAACCGTTCAACCGCACGCGGTGACAGGATCAGCATGCCGTGCGCCGCTTCGCCTCCCAGCACTTTTTGCCAGCTAAAGGTGGTGACATCCAGTTTGTCCCACGGCAGGTCCATCGCAAACGCCGCCGAGGTGGCGTCGCAAATGGTCAGGCCCGCGCGACCGGACGGAATAAAGTCACCATTCGGAACCCGCACGCCTGACGTTGTGCCGTTCCATGTGAACACCACATCGGCATCAAAATCGACCGCGTTCAGATCAACGATCTGGCCGTAATCAGCAGTGGTGATTTTGGCGTCGACTTTAAGCTGTTTCACAACATCGGTGACCCAACCTGCGCCGAAACTCTCCCACGCCAGCATTTCAACAGGGCGTGCGCCCAGCAGAGACCACAGTGCCATTTCCATCGCACCTGTGTCAGACGCTGGCACAATGCCGATTTTGTAATCGGCCGGAATGCCCAGCACTTCGCGGGTGGTTTCAATAGCGGCTTTGAGTTTGGATTTGCCAATGGCAGCACGATGCGAACGGCCAAGTGGCGCGTCCGATAGGGCATTCAGGGTCCATTGGGGGTTTTTGGCACAAGGGCCGGACGAAAAACGCGGATTTGCCGGTCGCGTGACCGGTTGTGTAGGTATAGACATGGTATCCTTCCAGATATAATGCCCCTCGTTGGGGAGGGGTAGCCCACTTGCTGTGCTATCGCCACGTCGGCGCTGGCGCAACCCTGCAATCTGCGATATGCGGCGTTTAATCCTGAAAAAACGACATAAAGGTTATGAGAGATGTTTGTAGTCACCTTGCTTTGCAACCCGAACAATCCTGTGGTTGGGCCAGCTGTGGTTGATTCATTGCGAAATGCGTGGGGCGGCGGGGATGTGGTCTGGCTCGCCCCTGATGTGGCAGCAGAGTTCGAGACAGCTATGGTGCCGGATAACCGCTGGGACGTTTGGGCCGATTTGCAAAAAATGGGTGTTGATCTGGTGGCGCAACCTGCCGCGGGGCGGTGCAAAGCGATGTTGCTGGCCGATATGGACAGCACGATGATCGAGCAGGAATGCATTGACGAGTTGGCCGCCGAGGCGGGGATCGGGACGCGCGTGGCCGAGATTACAGCCCGTGCCATGAATGGTGAGCTGGATTTTGAGACCTCATTGCGGATGCGAGTAGATCTACTGAAAGGGCTGGATTCAGCCATAATAGAGACTGTTTTGACTGATAGGATCACATATATGCCTGGTGGCAAGGTGCTGCTGGCAACGATGAAGGCAAACGGGGCCTATGCGGCGTTGGTATCGGGCGGATTTACGGCGTTTACCGCGATGGTGGCGGATGAATTGGGCTTTGACGAGAGCCGCGCCAATACGCTGCTGATCGAGGATGGCAAGCTGACTGGCGGGGTTGGCGAGCCAATATTGGGGCGCAATGCCAAGGTGACCGCATTGAACGAGATCACAGCGAGGCTGGGGCTGACGACGGGTCAGGTGATGGCTGTTGGTGATGGCGCGAACGATCTGGGCATGTTGGGGGCGGCGGGGGCCGGTGTCGCACTGCACGCCAAACCATCGGTTGCCGCGGAATGCGATATCCGGATCAATCATGGCGACCTAACGGCGCTGCTGTATATTCAGGGCTATACCCTTGAGGATTTTGCCTAGGCCAGTTCTTTGGTCGGTCGGATATACCCCGTGGTGATGTCGTTGCAGTTCTTGATCGGGGCATTCATCCGTTTCAAAGTTGCGGGATGATTAGGGTCTAATACGCCTAATTTCACCAATATCGTGGCGATTGCACATTCCGAAGCGCGGAAGCTTCCGTCAGCTATCTTCACCGCAACGCCCAGTTTTAGTTCGGGGATGATGGCGATATAAACAGCCTCGGCGCCGGTTTTCAGGGCCACGCGTCCGTCCATGGCACACATCAGTTCAGTGCAGGCACGGCCTTCACCAGCAACCAGTTCTGGAAAGGCTGTTATGGCTTCAACCAGCGTCGCGGCAGCGCGTTCGCGCACAGTGGCTCCGTCTCGGGAAGCGGCGGCAAAGAAGGCCATCGCGCGGGCAAAGCCGTGCATAGTGGTGGCAAAATTCGGGGCCGAGCAACCGTCGATGGCAAAGCCGGGGCTGTCCATGCCAGTGGTGTATTCAAACGCCTCTCGCACGGCCAGTTGCACAGGGTGGTCGGGGTCGACGTATTCGGGCCCGCCACCCAGATGTTTGTTCAGGGTCAGAAAACCCGAATGTTTGCCCGAGCAGTTGTTATGCATCTGGCAAGGTTTTTCATCAGCGCGAATCAGGGCGTGATGGGCCTCAACATCTTTAGGGTCGTGCGATCCGCAGCGCAGGTCATCATCGGTGAGGCCAAGTGCCTTTAGCCACGCCGAAACGCGGTCAGTATGGATGGCGGCACTATTGTGTGAGGCGCAGGAAAGTGCGAGTTGGTCTGTGGTCAAACCAGCCGCAGCAGCAGCCCCGCTTTCGATCAAGGGCAACGCTTGTATCATCTTGGAAGAGGAACGCGGCAGGATCACTTGATCAGGATCGCCCCATGCCTGCACGATGTTGCCAGAGGCATCACAAATCACCGCGTGACCCATATGAATGGATTCTAAGAAATCACCACGCCAGATTTCGGCCATCGGGATAGGGCTTGTCATCACGTTTCCTTTCGCATTTGCGCGAATTTTTGCCAACGGGGCTTTTATTTATAGGCGATAATACGTTAATGTGTATGTATCGAGTTTGAGAACACGCCCGCCCGAAGAAAAGGTCAACCTAAAATGACCACTGGCGCGGCATAAATTGAGGCAGAAACAGCTGGAGGCTGTGAAAAATATGAAATCTTTTTTGGCAACAACTATGGGCGCCACGCTTATCGCTATCGTGGCAACGGGCGCGATTGCCCAGCAATCGACAAACCGCGTTGCAGCAAAGACTGACTGGAGCGTATTTGTCGAGGATGATCCGACAGAATGCTGGGCTGTGTCCAGTCCCAAAGAAACGGTAAACACCAAAGACGGGCGTGTAGTTGTGGTGCGTCGAAGTGATATCCTGTTGTTCGTGTCATATCGGCCCGGGTCCGGTGTGAAATCGGAGCTATCATTCACCGGTGGTTATCCGTTTGCCAACGGGTCAACCGTTTCTGCGCAAATCAGCGGTACCACATATGAATTTTTCACCTCTGGTGAAAATGCGTGGCCTGCATCGCCCGCCGAGGATGTGAAAATCATCACCGCCATGAAGCGCGGTGCCGAGGTTACGTTCACCGGCCGGTCAGGACGCGGCACTGTGACCAAAGACAAGTTTTCATTGCTCGGGTTTACGGCGGCTGTTGAAGAGGCCGCCAAGCGCTGCGCAAAATAGGGCAAGCCCGCTAAAGTTACTGATGCACCCTGTCTTCGCGGCGGGGTGTTTTGCTTGGTAATAGGTGCACGAATCCTATATGGGTCGCATTCAACCCCGATGGAGAGAATGAAATGACGTCAACGGCCCCGATCACGCAGGATGTTGTGACCATACCGCGCAAAGATGCGGCGGATGGATTACTCAACCTTGTCGGTTTGACCCGCGATGCCTTGCGCGATGTGCTGATTGCTGCGGGGATACCCGAGAAACAAGGTAAGATGCGGGCGGGGCAGATCTGGCAGTGGATTTACCAAAAGGGTGTGCGCGATTTTGCTGATATGACCAATCTGTCAAAAGACATCCGTGCGATGTTGGCCGATACATTTGTGGTGGCGGTGCCCGAGGTGGTGACCAAACAGGTGTCACAGGATGGCACCCGCAAATATCTGGTGCGGATTGACGGCGGCCACGAGGTCGAGATTGTCTATATCCCCGAAGAGGGCCGAGGCACGCTGTGCATCTCGTCGCAAGTTGGCTGCACGCTGACCTGTTCATTCTGTCATACAGGAACGCAACGTTTGGTGCGTAATTTGACGGCGGCTGAAATCGTCGGCCAAGTGATGGTGGCGCGGGATGATCTGGGAGAATGGCCCAAACTTGGCGTGCCCAACCCGCCCGAAGCACGGCTATTGTCCAACATTGTGCTGATGGGTATGGGCGAGCCTTTGTATAATTTCGAGGCGGTGCGGGACGCGATGAAGATTGCTATGGACCCTGAGGGGATATCACTGTCACGTCGCCGCATTACGTTGTCGACCAGTGGTGTGGTGTCGGAAATTGCCCGCACAGCCGACGAGATTGGCTGCATGTTGGCCGTGTCATTCCACGCCACCACCGACGAGGTGCGTGATGGGCTGGTGCCGATCAACAAGAAGTGGAACATCGAGGCGCTGCTGGATGCGCTGCGAGAATATCCCAAAGCCAGCAATTCGGAACGTATTACGTTTGAGTATGTGATGCTGAAAGGCGTAAATGACAGTGACGAGGACGCGCGGCGTCTGGTGCAGTTGATCAGGGGGATACCGGCTAAAATTAACCTGATCCCGTTTAATGAATGGCCGGGCGCACCTTATGAGCGATCCTCCAACAACCGCATCCGCGCGTTTTCCGATATTGTGTATAATGCGGGTTATTCATCGCCAGTGCGCAAACCGCGCGGCGAGGATATTATGGCGGCCTGCGGGCAGTTGAAATCGGCAAGCGAACGGGTGCGGAAGAATAAGAAAAAAGTTGAGGTGCAGCAGTAGGAGGGAAAATGAAAACCCTGGCGATTGAAATGGATCAGAGCCAGAAAAATGGCGCGATATTGGATTTTGTTATTTCGGGCCGCTCTCTTCTAAAAGAAGTTGAGCAACGTGAGTACTATTATGTGCCTCGTTTGGGGTCCAAAATGGTTCCAACTGATGTTGAAACGAGAGAAGTGCTTTTGCTTGAAAGAGCTGACGATCTTCCAAGCGGCAGGGTTGCTTTATACATTTGCCCATGTGGAGATTATGATTGTGGCATAATTTCTGCGAGAATTACGCAAGAGGGACAACATATTGTTTGGAGCCACATCAGCTACGAAAATGAAACTGATGATGAGTTGTTGGCACTTGATAGGCTTGGCCCATACCGCTTTGAGGAAAAGCAGTACCGCCATGCCATTATGGGCGAGCGTACTAGAGACTGAACCTAATAGGGCAACCCGTTTGATCCACTAACCCTCCCAGTTCTCGATCACATCCACCGCCTCTTGCCCCGTTTCCACAAACTTGAACAGGTCCAGATCATCGGCTGAAATTGTACCCGCATCTGCCAGCGCTTCCCAGTTGATAATACTGCGCCAGAACGCCTCGCCGAACAACAGGAACGGGATACGCTCCATGCGGCCGGTCTGGATCAGGGTCAGGGCCTCGAATGTTTCGTCCAATGTGCCAAACCCGCCGGGGAATACGGCGACTGCTTTGGCGCGCATCAGGAAATGCATTTTGCGAATGGCAAAGTAGTGGAAGTTAAAACACAGGTCAGGCGTTACATATTCATTCGGCGCTTGTTCGTGCGGCAGCACAATGTTTAGGCCGATTGAAACGCCGCCCGCATCCAGTGCGCCACGGTTTCCCGCCTCCATCACGCCAGGTCCGCCACCGGTGACGATCACGTTTTCCTTGCCGCCGTTGCCATTGCTTTTCACTGTGATCAAGCGGGCAAATTCGCGGGCCTCGTCATAGTATTTCGACAGATCAGCCAGCGTTTTGGTGCGGGCGCTGTCCTTGTTCGCAGGTTCGGGAATGCGAGCACCGCCAAACAGTACGATGGTTGAATCAATGCCCGCCTCGTCCAGTGCCATCTCGGGTTTCAGTAACTCTAGTTGCAGGCGCACGGGACGCAGCTCGTCACGGCACAAAAAATCCGCATCAGCAAAGGCCAGCGCATAGGATGGCGCACGGGTTTGTGGGGTGTCCGGTATCTCGCGGGCGGCCACGATATCCTGTTTTGAGTGGCGCATCGGGTGTTTGCGGTGTTCTTTATTCATTACGTTTCCTTGGTCATGTCGCATTGTGTCATGCTCGACTTCTGTCTATATGCTCAATCCGAACTAGGCCATACACGTTTACGAGGGGACGCACATGTCAAACGCACAACTGGAAACCGCAATCGAGGCCGCGTGGGATGCACGCGACACGATTTCACCCGCCACAACGGGCGAAATCCGCGAGGCAATCGAGGATACATTGAACGCCTTGGATGCTGGCACCCTGCGGGTGGCCGAAAAGCAGGCCGACGGTAGCTGGCATGTGAACCAATGGGCCAAAAAGGCGGTTCTGCTGGGGTTCCGGATCAAGGATATGGAACCGATGGAAGGTGGCCCGCAAGGTGCTGGCTGGTGGGACAAGGTTGACAGCAAGTTCAAGGGCTGGGGTCTGAACCAGTGGGCCGCAGCCGGATTTCGGGCTGTGCCGGGCGCTATAGCTCGCAAGTCGGCCTTCATCGCGCCGGGCGTGGTCTTGATGCCGTCATTTGTGAACCTTGGCGCCTATGTGGACGAGGGCACGATGGTCGATACATGGGCCTCGGTCGGGTCATGCGCGCAGATCGGCAAGAATGTGCACCTGTCCGGCGGTGTGGGCATTGGTGGTGTTCTGGAACCTATGCAGGCCGGCCCGACCATCATCGAGGACAACTGTTTTATTGGCGCACGGAGCGAGGTGGTCGAGGGTGTGATCATCCGCGAGGGCGCGGTTCTGGGGATGGGCGTTTACATCGGCCAATCGACCAAAATTGTGGACCGCGAAACCGGCGAAGTGATGTATGGCGAAGTGCCGCCCTATTCGGTGGTGGTGTCGGGCACGATGCCGTCCAAGAACAACGTCAATCTGTATTGTGCGGTGATCGTCAAGCGGGTGGATGAACGCACGCGTTCCAAAACCGGAATTAACGAGCTGTTGCGTGACTGATAAACCCAAGAAAAAGAAACCATCCCGCCAACAGGTTTACACCCTGCTGGTCGAGGTCGGCCGTATGGATGGCGACGGGCTGCCCAAGGGCGCAACCGGCGCGGCGTTGATGATCTATGCCAGTGGCGTGGACGAACCCGAAGCTGTGCGCGAAACCGTGGCGATCCTGAAGCGGGCCGATATGGCGCCGCTGGATGTGACCGGATATGGCACGTTGCAGGAACGGCTTGAGCAAGGGCACGACATTTCTGACGATGAGCGGGATTTGATGCAGCGGGCGCTGGATGAAAACAGCGTGATCGTGGCGCAAATGACTCCGTTCTTTGAGGATCAGAAACCTGCCTCAAAAGGCCGTGAAAATTGAAAACAGTTTTTCTGGACCTTGACGGCACCCTGACCGATCCAAAACCGGGCATCACTAAATCGTTTATCTATGCGCTGGAAAAACTGGGCCTGCCAACGCCCGCACCGGATGATCTGGAATGGGTGATCGGGCCTGCTTTGCTTGACAGTTTTGCCCAGCTGCAGGTGGATGATCCACAAGTCGCCGTTGATCTCTATCGGGAGCGCTATACCCGTGACGGTCTGTTTGAAAACAGGGTCTATGATGGCATTCCCGACCTGTTATCGTCTTTGCGGGGTGCGGGATATACCATGTGTCTGGCCACGGCCAAACCGCACGCCTATGCGCGCAAGATCACTGCGCATTTTGGGCTGGCACAGTATCTAGACCACGAGTTTGGCCCCGAACTGGATGGCACCCGCAACAATAAGGGTGATTTGCTGGCCTATGCGCTGGATTTGACGGGTTTTGAAGCACATAATTCGATCATGATCGGAGACCGCCACCACGATATTGATGCGGCCCGTGCCGTGGGGATGAAATCGGTCGGGGTGGCATGGGGCTATGGATCACTTGATGAACTATCTGCCGCTGATGCGATTTGCCAGACACCCGCAGCCCTGGCCGCCACGATTGCCGATCTGTTACCGCGTTAACCACCGCGCACGCCAAACCATTTGCGATAGATGCCTTCATAGGTGCCATCCTCGCGCAGGCGCAGCAGACTTTGATTAAGTGGTTCGGCCAAAGGGGAATTCGGCGGCAAGACAATCCCGTAATTTTCACGCAAAAAGATTGGCCCAACGATTTGCGCTGTATTGCGCCCTTCGGTGTTGGCGTAATAGGCCAGTATCGGGGCATCGAAAACCACAGCGTCCAATTCATCACTTTCAAACGCGGCCAGCAGCGTTTCAAGGTCATCATAACCGTGGTGGCGCACCTCACGCCTATCCAGATAGCCGCTGGCGGTAGAGCCGGATCTAGTGCCAACTATAGTGCCAACAGATTTTCCGTGCAGATCATTGATCGAGCCGACCGAGGACCGGATTTCGGCAATCGTTAGTGTCGCCGTAACCTTGGCGACCACCAGCGAGACAATGAACAGCGATGAGATAACCAGCAACACGCCAAAAAACCGCCCGAATATCGAGCGCGGCACACGTTCCTCGAACCCGCCATTCACCACCAGATTAAGCGCCCACCAAAAGGCCGGAAACATCGCCTTGCGGGCGGGCATGTCGAAATATTCCTCGTGGTTTCGTTCAAACCGCCACATCAGCATACCTCCGGCAAACAGCACGGCAAAAGATAACGCGATGGCCAGCAACAGATCTTTTGAGAACAAGGCGCGCCAGATAGACGCGCCGTTTGAGCGGTCGGAATGGGTCATGATTTGCAGGCCGGATTCAAAGATCGGCTGGCTGAAATCAAAGCGGCCCTCGCGCTTGGCTGTGATTGATATGTTGGCGATGGCCGCGTCAACCTTGCCATCATCGACCATATCAAGCATTTGGGAAAACTGGTTCGTGCGCACAAATTCGGAGTTGCGGCGCATGTCTTTCATTAATGCCTTCCACAATTCGACACTAAAGCCGGTGTCAGCGCCATCTTTTGTCATTGAAAATGGCGGGCGGGTAACGGTGGAAACCCGCAAGGTTTGGGCAGTTGCCACTGAACAAAAAACGCTGGCCAAAAAGGCCGAAAACATCAAAATGCGCATGATTAGTCCCCCACTGGCCGTATTACTGCAACATGGCGCAGAAGAAAACAATCCGGAAAACAGCTAATGGAAGATAGCGGATTGCAATGTCATTGCTTCGTATGACCGCAGTAACGGGCGTGCCATTTCTTTGTGGTGCGGGACATCGGCGGTTGGTAGGCCACTTAGCAAAGTAGATTTCAGCATATCAGGGCTGTTGGCGATCTGGCCCACAAAAAGGCTCTCCATCCGGCAACCAGCCACAGTAATAATCTCGTGCTGGTCAAACAAAAGCTGATACAAACGGATATTGTCGTCCTTTACAGGCTCAAGGACGACATTGATTTTGTTGGTTAGATGCCGCGCTTCTACCAGCACGCTTTCGATACCGAACAGGTACTCGATCTCGGTATTCTCGAAAACAAGCCTTTGTTCAGGGGCAACCAGAATATCGCGGGTTAGTCCAAAATAGGGCGCTCGCAGGCGCAACGGTTGAAACAATCCGCGTGTCGGGACGCACCGCTCGCAAATCCAGCGGATGGGTTGCGGGCCATGATCAACGGTAGTGACAAGGTCACCACACTTCAGCGCCTCGATCGGGATCGGCCCGTTCGGGGTGTCTATTGGGGAATGCCCGGCAATGCTGGGGGTGAACCCGACTGGTTCAATCTGGTCTGATACGCCCAGAAAGGTGATGCTGGAATCCGTGTGGGCAGATGAATTTTGCTGCAAAAGCGCGTCAATTATTTTCAGGGGTATAGGTAGGGGGGTATTTATCTCTGTCTGGTTAAGGGTGCCATGCTCGGGGCTTTCGACGGACACCAGCGCCGATTTGTCCTGCATGTCCCATGTAAACGTAATCCGCAGCTGCGTGTGTGTTTCGGATGTGTTTCCTGCCACCAAAAGGGTGCTAGCCAATTTCCCGTAACGAACGTCGGCTTTGACGGCACCGTGCCTGTCTATAGAAAGAGTGAAGTCACATACTATATCACCAGAAATACTGCATTGCAGCAATTGTATTGCACTTGGGTTTGTCCGATCAACGCTGGCTTCAACAATAATACTGCCGCGTTCCAGAAAATCCGACCCTAGATCAGGTTGCAGGGCCATCGCCGTTGAGGGGGGGTGGTTCGGGCCGCAAAGCACCGGCAATGTCACGTCATTTTTGGCAAGCCAGATCATTCCCATTATCTAGTGATCCCCATTGGCAAGATGCACCATCGCGCCGCAAGCAACAGGCGGGGTAGGGGTGCATCCGGTTTGGGGTTTGTTGGGCAAGTGCTGTATCCTTGTGGTGTTAACTTTTAGGCGGCCATACTGTTAGAGATTAGAATTTGTGCCTCATAGCCACGCAATGTCCGGCGTGCAGAAGGACTGTATCCAAGCCCGGTTTCAGGGTCTATTTCGGGGAAAAGGGCGCAAATTTCGTCAACAATGTCCTGTTCAAAGGCATGGCTGGTCTGCGGCCCCGGCAAGAAGCTTTCGGTGGTGAGTCCTTCGGAAAAGATAACCTGATGGCGATCAAACAGTAGATGAACATAGGTCACATCCCCGCCTTCCTGTATGCGAACGGATATATCATTCACCAGATCTTTGGCGGCCACCAGAACTTCTGCTTCGCCAAACAGAAGTTCAGCAAGGCTGTCACGGATCAGGACGCGGTGCTGAGGCGAAACCAGCAAATCACGGTGATCGCCAAGAGTTCCCGCGGCAATGCGCACAGGGGCGAAACTGGCCTTGGCAGGAACAGTGCGTTGGCCGATCCAGCGCAAGGGCTGCGGGCCCTCGTCATGGGTCATCACCAGATCGCCGGGCTGCAGGGTTTCTACCGCCACTTCGCCATCCGGTGTCAGGATCATGGTGCCACTGACAAAGCAGGGGATCGTATCAATCGTAACAATGCCGACATCGGTATCGCCAGTCGAGCTTTCGATGCCGTAGGTAAAGCTGATTTCATCAACATCAGCATCTCCGACAACGGTCAGGGTGCCATCGGCATTCAGGGTAACGGTTTCACCTGACGGAAGCGTTACAGTGGTGCCAACAGTCACTGCTACACCGTTGATGTGTGTAATTGTCAGGGTGCCGCCGGTGTTGTTTGTGTCATTCGCCAGAACATCGACGATGCGTGTGCCGTTTGCATACATGGTGGATGAATCGTCAAATGCCACCAGCGTGGTCTGCAGGCTGTCACCAGCAATCAGCAGGTTAGTGTCATATGCAGAATCACCCTGATCGGCAACACCGATGCGGATGGAGTTTACCACACCTGCATTTACCGGAATGGTTAGGGTCAATGTAATTGTCAGCCCGTCCATTTCGGTGTTGTAGGCATCTGATGTATTGTCGAGGTACTGATTTACATTGCTGCCTGAATTGATGTTCTGAACGTCCGCATCACCGTTACCGATTGACATCGGCACATAGGTTCCGTTGATCCAGACCCCGATGATATCAGAATACGAGGCCCAGTATTCCGGATATTCTTCGGAGCTGAGCGTGAACTGCATTGTCAGTGTATCGCCCGTTGGGATGAAATCGATATCCAGAATAGAGGCGTCATAGGTGTTGCCACCCGCAATCGCGTTAAACCCAGCGTCATTGTTGACGCCGCTGGTGTTTGTGGATGTGCCGGTATTCTGGTTGGACTGGCCGTTGGAGTTGGTGAAATCCCTTGCCCTGCCTGTGGAAAGGATAACACCAGTATCGCCCGGTGTTGCATCAGGGGCTGTCGCGTCACCGTCTGAATAGATGCCCGATGACCGATCGTCGCCAGTATAGCTGGCGCTGACAACTGTAACGCCGTCGCCAAATATCTCGTCGGCCATCATTATTGCGCTGGCGCCAGTATTAATTGGCAGTTCTGATGCTGCTACCATGCCTGTCTCCGTCATCGGAAACAGCGCAAACGCCTGTTCGGGATTTACTCCGTGGCCCCGTATCGGGGGACATTTTCTGCTCGGTTCGGACCTCGTTGGATCCTACGTTTGCCCTGCCTCGGGTCAGTATTATTATGATGATATAAACAACAAAATGCCGCGTTGTTAACCCTTTACGGACACTTTCGCGTTTAAGGCGAACGATTATGTATCATGCGGGCAACAGGATCGGGGGGTTGTGCGCGTTACGGTGTTCGGCCTAACTATATATTGATGTTCAGGACCAAGGAGGCACTAATGATTTCCCCGATAGACCCCGTTCAATTAACCGCCGATCTGTTGCGGTGCCCGTCGATAACGCCGCTTGAGGGTGGCGCGCTGGTGTTTTTAGAGGCGATGCTGACGGACGCGGGGTTTTCCTGTACGCGTGTGGACCGTGGCGAGGTTTCAAACCTGTTTGCCCGCTGGGGGGACAAGGGCCATACCCGCACCTTCGGGTTTAACGGCCATACCGATGTGGTGCCTGTAGGGGACAAAGCGGCATGGAGCCGTGATCCGTTTTGCGGCGACATTGTTGATGGCTGGCTGTGGGGGCGCGGGGCGACCGATATGAAATCGGGCGTTGCCGCTTTTGCCGCCGCCGCGATTGATTTTGTGCGGGCGACGCCGCCTGACGGGGCGATCATTCTGGCGATTACAGGCGATGAAGAAGGGGATGCGGTGGACGGTACCGTTGCACTACTGGACTGGATGGATGCGAAAAGCGAAGCGATGAGCGCCTGCATCGTTGGCGAGCCAACCTGCCCTGATGTGATGGGCGAGATGATGAAGATCGGTCGGCGCGGATCAATGACAGCCTATTTCACCGTGAAGGGTGTGCAGGGGCATTCGGCCTATCCGCACCGCGCTAACAACCCGCTACCACCGATGGCACGCCTGATGGACCGGCTGGCGTCACATGTACTGGATGGCGGGACCGAACATTTTGATGCCTCGACGCTGGCGGTGACCACGATTGATACGGGGAACACGGCAAATAATGTTATTCCGGCAGTATGTCATGCGACAGTAAATATCCGGTTCAATGATGCGCATTCATCGGCGTCGGTTACGGAATGGTTGCAGGGAGAGACGGACAAGATCGCAGCTGAGTCCGGCGTGCAGATCGGGATGGAGATAAAAGTTTCAGGAGAAAGTTTTATCACCCCCCCCGGTCCGTTGTCTGATTTGGTCGCAGCAGCCGTTCAAGCTGAAACCGGTGTTACCCCAGTGATGTCCACATCTGGCGGCACGTCGGACGCGCGGTTTGTCAAAGATCACTGTCCGGTTGTTGAATTCGGCTTGGTCGGCAAGACCATGCATCAGGTGGATGAGCGGGTCGAGGTGGCGCAGATTACCCAGCTAAAAGATGTCTACACACGGATAATCAGTGACTATTTTGCCTAAATACCGGCCACGATTGGTGGTGATGATCAAAGAGCCGCGTTTGGGCCGCGTGAAAACCCGCCTTGGTCACGATATGGGGGCGGTGTCGGCCACATGGTGGTTTCGTCATCAGGTTATGCGGCTGCTGCGAGAGGTGGATGACCCGCGCTGGCAGGTTATTTTGGCAGTTTCCCCCGATGTGGAAGGGATGCAAAGCCGTGTCTGGCCCGCACATCTACCCCGTATAGCGCAAGGGCGCGGTGATTTGGGGGTGCGGATGGCGCGGCTGTTGCGAGATGCTCCCAAAGGGCCAGTGGTGCTGATCGGCGGCGATATTCCGGGGATCAAGCGGCACCACATTGCCGATGCTTTTGTTGAATTGGGCAGGAATAGAGCCGTTTTTGGCCCTGCAAAGGACGGCGGCTACTGGCTGGTCGGTCTAAAGCGCACCACACCACCGCCACGCGGGATGTTCAAGGGCGTGCGCTGGTCTACAAGACACGCACTGGCGGACACCTTAGCGACAATGCCGAATTATGCGCCAGCGATGGTGGCAACCTTGCAGGATGTGGACACAGTTGCGGACCTTGCCAAGATTGCACGATGACGCCGCCCTTTCGCCGTGCTAGATCAACGATATGAAACGTATTCCCACAAAAGAGGAAATCCTGACATGGATTTCCGATAACCCGACCCTAACCAGCAAACGCGACAGCGCCCGTGCCTTTGGCATCAAGGGTGCAGCGCGGATTGACCTGAAACGCATCCTGCGCGAGTTGGAGGGTGAGGGTCATCTGCAAAAACGCCACAAAACCTACCGCGATCCTGATAAGCTGCCGCCAGTCAGTGTGTTGCAGGTGATGGCCCCCGATGCGGATGGCGATCTATACGCCCGCCCGATGGAATGGCATGGCGAAGCGGAAGAGCCGCGTATCTTACTGGTGCTGAAAGGCTCTGATCCGGCGCTGGGCGAAAATGACCGGATCCTTGGGCGATTAACCGAGGTCAAGAACGAGGATTACCAGTACGAAGGCCGCCTGATCCGCCGCATCGGCACCAACCCGATTAAGGTGCTTGGCGTGTTCCGCAAACTTTCTGACGGTGGACGGATCACGCCGATCGACAAAGGCAGCGATAAGGAATGGCAGGTTTCTGAACGTGATGTGAACGGTGCCAAAGACGGCGAATTGGTCGAGGCAGAGCGTTCGGGGCCAAAAAACCGCATGGGTCTGCCGAATGCACGGATTATCAGCCGTTTGGGCGATCCGTTCCAACCAAGGGCCGTGTCGTTGATTGCGATTCATCAGCATGGCATTCCTGACCAGTTTCCTGACGGCGTAATTGCCGAGGCGGACAAGGCCAAACCGGCGCCATTGGGCAAACGCGAAGATCTGCGCGATATGGCGCTGCTGACTATTGATCCAGCTGATGCACGGGATCACGATGATGCCTGTTATGCCCACGCTGATGATGATCCGAAAAACAAGGGCGGCCATGTGGTCTGGGTGGCGATTGCCGATGTGGCGCATTACGTGACGCCGGGCTCTGAACTGGATGTTGAAGCCCGCAAGCGCGGCAACTCCACCTATTTCCCAGATCGGGTTGTGCCGATGTTGCCAGACCGGTTGTCGGGTGATTTGTGCTCCTTGCACGAAGGGGTGCCGCGCGCCTGTATCGCGGTGCGTATGGTGCTGGATTCGCATGGTCAGAAAATCAGCCACCGCTTTACCCGCGCGATGATGAAATCTGTCGCATCATTGAACTATGTCGAGGTTCAAGAAGCGATTGACGGCAAACCCAACGAGAAGACAAAACCACTGCTTTCAGCTGTGTTAGAGCCGCTTTATGCAGCCTATTATGCGCTGGTTATGGCGCGAAAACAACGTCAGCCGCTGGAACTGGACCTGCCGGAGCGCAAGATCATTTTGTCCGAGGATGGCACGGTTACAGCGGTGGATTTCCGTGATCGCCTGGATGCACACCGGATGATTGAGGAATTCATGGTGCTGGCCAATGTCGCCGCCGCCGAGGAACTGGTGAGCAAGCGCACGCCGCTGCTGTTTCGGGTGCATGAAGAGCCGAGTGTCGAAAAGCTGGACGCGTTGCGTGAGACCGCGAAGTCGGCGGGCCTAGTTTTGGCCAAAGGACAGGTTCTGCAAACGCGGCATTTGAACAATCTGCTAACGCAAGCCGAGGGAACTGAATTTGACGAGCAGATCAACCTGTCCACGTTGCGGTCGATGACGCAGGCCTATTACGGGCAGGAAAATTTCGGCCACTTTGGGCTGGCGCTAAAGAATTACGCGCATTTCACCTCACCAATCCGGCGCTATTCCGACCTGATTGTGCACCGTGCGCTGGTGTCGGCCAACAAATGGGGCAAAGACGGGTTGTCGCCACAAGAGATCGAAAACCTTGAAGCCACAGCCAAGCACATCTCCGACACCGAGCGCCGCTCGATGATGGCGGAGCGCGATACCACGGATCGCTATCTGGCGTCGTATTTGTCAGAGCGGATAGGGGCGGAATTTCCGGCCCGTATTGCCGGCATCGCTAAATTTGGCGTGTTTGCGCGGTTGAATGAAACAGGGGCCGACGGATTAATCCCGATCCGCACCTTGGGCCGTGAATATTTCCGCTATGACCCCGATAATCAGACCCTAACCGGCGAAGAAACGGGCGTTACGCTGGGGTTGGGCGTACCTGTAACCGTCCGTTTGGCCGAAGCTGTGCCGGTAACGGGTGGCTTGATACTGGAACTGTTGACAGTTGATGGCAAAGCCATGCCGAAAAGCAGCGGCGGGCGCAGGGCGCGCGGGCCGGTGCGTCGCAAGGCCAACAAGTCCCGCAAGAAAGCAGCCAAGACCAAGCGCAAAGTGGCCCGCACCCGCAAGTGATTACGGGATGTGGTAAAGTGCTTCGCGCATGCGGGCGATGTAATCCGTCAGTGTGTCGTCATCTTTAACCAATGAACTGACCTCGGTTGGCAGCGGGATTGAGGCAAAGCCGGAGAGCATTGGGCACACGCTGGCATCCGCAGCTGTGGGGGTATCGCCAAACAGATAGGGTTTATCGCCTAGCTGTAGCTTGATTGCCTCTAGGTCTTTTGCCACCCGCTCGGCGCGCTCGGTCTCGGTAAACCGACCTATACCTTGGGTATGCAGACCAGCGCGCAGGGTTTTGCGGATTTTCCCCGTGATAAATCCGCGCACCGCTTTTGGGATCATGCCAAAGAATGTATCGCGCGTGGTGGGCCAGACGTCATCCCGAAGCCAACGGTCCGCCACCAGATGGAAATACAGATGTTCCTCGGCCATGCGGATAAAAGCCCGTGAGGCGGCACGCTCGCTATCGGTTAGACCCTTATCGAAATCGGCACCCTGTTGTTCCAGATAGGCGCGGATATTTTCGCTGTCGGGGATCATACGCTCGCCAACCTTCAATACTGGAAATTTAGCCATGGGCATTTTGCGCACGTCGGCTTGGCTGTTCTTCCACTCCTGACCAGACATATTCAGCAGGCAAATAGCCTTGATTGCAAAGGGGCTACCACCGGGTTCGCCGAAATGGGTAGGGAAGGTCAGTAGGTTTAGCATTGTAATTCTCCTGTTCATTTCCCTCTTTATATATACGTCTACTGTCAATTATTGTCAGTATGATGTAACCTGCCCGTATGTCCCGAATTGACCGTCTATTTCGATTGTTGCAAGCCATGCGCAATTTACCCACCCCCGTTACGGCGGCGCGGCTTGCAGATGAGACCAATGTGTCCGAGCGAACAATCTATCGCGATGTTGAAACATTGCGCGGGGTTGGGGCGATTATTGATGGCACAGCTGGCTATGGGTATGTGTTGACCGAGGACGCAGCGCTGCCGCCGTTATCGTTTGGCAATGACGAGATTGAAGCGCTGGTTTTGGGCCTGCGCGAGGTGGAGCAGATTGGTGATCCTGCATTGGTGACCGCAGCACAAACGGCGCTGAGCAAGTTGCAAGCGCGGTTGCCCGACGGGCAGGGGTACAGGTTGAAGCACGCGGTGCTATCGGCCAAGCGGTTTTCCAAAGTTCCTGACCCAACGGTCGATGTGGGGGTGTTGCGCAGCGCGTGCTGGGAAGAGCGCGAGGTGGCGTTCGAGTATACGGATGTGGCAGGGGTGCAAACGCATCGGCAGGTAAAACCGCTGGGAATTACATTTATGGATCGATCAAACTGCCTGTTGGCGTTTTGTACATTACGACAGGATTTTCGTGCATTTCGTCTGGACCGGATGTTGGCGCTGGACGTGACGCAAAATTCTTTTAGGCCCCATCGGGTGTCGCTGCTGCGGGATGCGATAAAGACATTTGCGGTGCGGTAGAGAAGTGTTTGGGAGGGGTTTAAAAGTCATTGGCCAATAACGCAAAAAGGCAGGACCGGTTGGCCCTGCCTTTAAGACATTACGAATATTATTCGCAGTGCTTATTAGGTACCGGAAGAGCTACCAGCAGCTGCTGCAGCAAGAGCCAACAAAGCAACAATACCAATGATCGCGCCGCTACCAAGGCTACCCGCTGGTTCAACTGCAACCATTGTTTCGCCTTCAATGGCGGGGTCAACCAAGCTACCTGCTGTGGCTGGAACTACGGAAGCAACAGCCAGTGCTGCAGCCAAGGATAGAGAAAGATGGAACCGCATATTGGTCTCCTGAAAAAATTACGCAGTCTTACCAATAGCACGGAATATTTACTGTCGCAAATACGTTTTTATTACGGCGGTAAAATGGCGGCTGTTCTGCCAGTTTATCTGGATAGCTGTTGTATAAATGCATAACCAAGGCCAGTTCCGACCCATTGGCGGCTTTGCCAGATGCGACCGTTGCCTGATATCCAATAGTGGTTCACCATATTTTGGTCCGGGCTGACACATGTTTCAACAATGTGATTCGCTGCAATGACTAGGCCGTAAATATTGAGCGCCTCACGGCCTTCAGAGTGATAGGTGCACTGAAATTTGCGCTGTCGGATTTGGTCTTCGCCATCCAGATAATCGTGAATACGAAGCGTGGTTCCGCTTGCAGAGCGAAGTGCAGGCAAAACATTGCTGACATTCGCGGCCATCAAATCGGGCCCAAGCCCTCGGGTGGCAACCAGAATACCACGATCAAAACTAAGACTGACACCGTCAGCGGTGGCCCATGTAATGATACCGCGGTTTTCGCCAACAGGACTAAGGGTGGCATGTGCATTGCGGGATTCAACATTGACCAACAGCAGGGGGGCAGTGGATAAGTCGATCCCCTGACGCGTTATCCCCTTTCTGACATCTGTCACGGCTGCTTTTGGCTTAAGGGCACCGAACAATACTTTCACGACTTGGGTAAGCGGATCAGGGTCGGCATTCTGCTTTGCTTTTTCCGTATCAGATCCGCAGGCGGACACAAATAATCCGCATAGGATCAGGCCGGTTGTTACAAGGTTCCGTATCTTCATCTCCAGAACCGCCCCCAACGGTTTTGCAGCGCCGGATCGTGGAATTCCCGCACAATATTGTATAGCCGCCCTTCAACATTCAGCCGTGCCCCGCCGTCCCGTGTTAGGGAGTTGATGTTTGCGTTTACTGTGCGGCGTGTTGACTGGCCCGTTGCCCAGCCAATCGGAATTGTCAGGCGGATACCTTTATCGAATGATCCTTCACCAAAGTCGCTAAATGGTACGTCAGTCAGGGTGAAATATGCGCCAACTTTCCAGCCGTTGTTAAATTCACGGTCCAGTGAGATCGTTGCACCCCAATCCTTGGCCAGATAACGCCCAACATCCAGTTGGCCATGAAACCCGTTGCCAAAATCATAATATGCAGATGCATGACCAGTGACCGTATCGTAGCTTTGAAACCCGAACCGTTGATCAAAGTCGCGTTGCTTGACATAATTCAGCTCGACTCCCAGCCCAAGGCGGCTGTCGATGGGGTTCCACAGGATTTCACCGGATACGCCACCATACATTTGTTCAAGATAGCCAGCACTGACGTGGCCATAAAGATCACGACCAGGTCTGAAATAATAATCCACCGTCAGACGGTTAAGAAGTGGCCCGTCAGCATTAGCGTATTCATTGATATCTGATCGAACATGCTGGATTACAGAATTGGAAACCCTGTTGGTTGTATTTGTGCCAAGCAATGGTTGGCGGATTTCGCCGGAAAACGAAAGCCCCGGTGCTAGGTCGTATCTTGCGGTTAGCCCTACTCCAGCATCAAGTATCACAGGACTGTCCGGATCAAACAGGCTTGCTCCCAGATAAGGGCCTAATCCCCATTTGAAGCGTGGATACAGGTCGGCAACAGGGGCCATGTTGTCTGACGGGGCAACAGTCGTAATTTGCGCCCTGTTATAAAGCTGAGTCGTGCCGCCAGCCGTATTTTCCAGCGCCTCTATGTCCGAGCGCTGTAATGTAATGGCAGTGGGGGCTATGCCCTCGACCACGGGCTCGATGCGGAACACTTCGACCGAAGCGGGCATAACTTGCGTCAATATCCGCGCGGTTCGCCCGATGGCTTGTGGCATCGCGCTATAGCGTAGATTGCGAATTTGTACGCGCACAGAATTTCCCGACATTTCGATGGATTCTAGTTCCATCCCTTCGGCGGCTAATACCTGTGACAGTGCATTACGGATGGCATCTGTGCGCGGCGCATCCTGAACCCAGCCTGTGCCCCAATCCTGTGGTGAAATGTGGCGGGCGGGGCGGGGCTTCACCGGTATCGGAGCGCGGGCTAAGCTGCCACCGGTTGGTGAGTGGCGTGGATTAAACACAAAGCTGGCCCCAACCGACAGAACAGAACCGTATAGATATGCAGCAGAAAGATCGATGCCCGGGCGAACTCGGTAGTTCACCCCAAAGTTCAGAGGCGAGCGGTGGACAAAGCGGTCAGCGGGTAACCCTTGACTGGATTCTGCGGAATAGGCATCCGAGGAATATTCGGCCTTAAGAGTTACGCGATCATTCAGGGCATAGCTGACCCCGCCAAAGAAGGCGGCATCGCCGCGGAACCATTGTTTGAAGCTGGGTTCCCCCCCAAGGCCGGTCCAAACGGGTCTGGTTTCAAATTTCCCATTGATTGCGCCCAGCGGATTGGTGAACCCGTTATAAGACCCAAGCCGCCCCCAGCCTAGGCCACCTGTGACAGTCAGTTTGCTACCGATCGCCTTGGTCGCAACGATGTATTCCGCGCCGTAAATGCCGGTGCCCATGAAGTCTTGTAGTCCGATGGCAACGGCAGGCCGATACCGACCTTCGTCAAGCAGCCGATACCGCAGATCAAAACTACGGTCCCAGGTGCGTTCGCCGAGTAAACCAAAATTATCGATTGTCGAATAGCGAAAACTGCCCGAAAGCCGAGGCGTTATCTGAAAACTGAGCGTTGTGCGTGCCTGCCCTTTGAATGTTGAAACAGTCATCGCCAATTCGCCATCTTCGGCGCTTTGGGCGGTGGGCATGTCGATCAGGCCGGGTGTGCCGTAAAGATTATAGCTATAGGATGTGCTGCGGGTCTGGGCAAAAGATGGATGTGCAAGAAGGCCCAACAAACCGACTGTACAAAAGCTCTGTAGAATACTTGACCGCAAAACTGGTCGGATTATGGATAAATTTGTGGGCTTTGGAATATTCCGCACTTCTTTTACACTCCTGACCAGATAACGACCCGTTAGCATTGTGATTTAACTTGCTGTTAACGGTTTCACAACAAAGGAGTTTAATTCTGCCGTGCCGTGAGGGCTTATATGCCGTCAGTGGTTGCGCGGATGCCACTAATGCGGTGGTTTCGGCCGGAAAATGCTTGCGGCTATTACTGGATTACAAAAAATTACATTGGCCTGTGGTTATGATTGCTGCCGTCAATGTACCGGATTTATAGGCGCCGGTATCGATTGCAATGCGTCCGCTATTGGCAAAGGCTTGGCTTACAACTGTATGTCCATGGATGACCCACAAGCCATCATTTCGCGGCATAGATAAAAAATCGCGGTGTCCCCAAAGCAGGACTTGTGTCTCCTGTTCATCGGGGCTGCGCTTGGGGCTCATACCTGCATGGACACAGCATATATTACCGCTTTGCCAAATGAGCGGCAATCCGCGAAGCCAGGTCTCCATACCCTCTGGTAAAGCCGCTTCCAGTGCATCACACACTTCAAGTAAATCATCCAGGTCTGAATTTTCGTTCACACCGCTAATCCCGTAACTGGCCAGGGTCTGCACCCCGCCAAAGCGCAACCAGCGTGGCCCGCGTTCTGCTGGATCATCAAGAAAATCCAACATCATTTTTTCGTGGTTCCCCATCAAGCAGATCACCTGATCGGGTTGGGCCTCCTGCTGCGCTTTGACTGTTTCAAGCACAGCGGCGGAATTTTTGCCACGATCAACCAAATCGCCCACCAGTACCAAAGGGGCATCTTCGCGGCCATTGATCAGCCGGTCATCATCGATTTTTTGCAAAAGGCACTGCAATAGATCGTTACAGCCATGCACATCGCCTATCGCATAAAATGTTGTTTCAGGGTTGAGCGGAACTGCGAAAGATGAGGCTGGATGCAAGGCTTCTTTTGCAGAAAACAGGTTTTTGAGACGGCTCAACATAGTATCCCACTCCATTTCGTCATTGGTACGCAACTCTATAGAAACATAGAAAATTGAATTATATTGCCCTGTTTCACATCACAATGCCAGACAACGTCAAGGAAACAGTGCAAGTGTTTATTGTGTTTTTGTCGTAGATGTGGAACCAGAGGCGGAAATCCACTTTTGGCAATTCCAGAGATGTTTTATGAATAGTGTGCCCCCTTCGACCAACACGTCAATACGTGATCGCGTTTCAAGCCTTGAAACTGATGAAATAGATCTTGGCGCATTGATGCATACTATTTGGCGTGGGAAGTGGTGGATAGCGTTTACAACGACGTTGGCAATTTTGGTGGGCGGCTATTATGCTTTTGTCATCGCCGTGCCGACTTATACTGCCGAGTCAGTTGTAATGCTGGAGAACCGCCAGGAGAATGTTGCCAACCTTGAATCGGTCATGTCAGGCCTGTCAGGCGATCAGGCCACAATCAACACAGAAGTCGAAGTGATCCGCAGCCGAGGGTTGATCGAAAAGCTGGTGAACCAACTGGATTTGATATCGGACCCAGAATTCAATGTAGATTTACGCCCGGAGCCCGCCATTTCCATCGGGAAAGCAGTCGACTTTGTGACAGAGTTAATCACAGGGTCGCCGCGAGAAGAGCCAGTCAAAAGTGAGCGGGAGATTCTGGACACAACGATTAACAACGTTCTGAAAGGCCTACGTGTTTCAAATGTGCGCCAAAGCTATGTTTTTAATATTAGGGCGGTTACTGAAGATGCCCAAAAAACTGCCGATATTACGAACACGCTGGCCGAGCTATATATTCTGGAACAGCTTGATGTAAAATTCGAGGCAACCAAGAAAGCAACTGAATGGCTAACGTCAAGGGTAGGCGAATTGCAAGTCGCGCTGGAAGAGGCTGATATTGCAGTTAAAGAGTTCAGCACCAATACAGAGCTGATCAGCCCGGAAATTCTGATTGCGTTAAACCGCCAGCTAAAAGATTTACGTGATCGTTTTTCCAGTGCCGAAGCCAGCACCATTTTGGCGCGCGATTTGGTTGCCAGCTTGAAGGCGGCTAAAATCGTTGGCGATTTTGCCAGTATGGAAAAGATGACCGATGATCCCATACTGTCGCGTATTTATAAGCAAATTGAAGATGGCGCTTCGGGTGCGCGTGATGCTTTTTCGGAACGATTTGACCAAATAGTTGGACGCGCAGAGATCAGCCGTAAACGTATTGAAGGCCAGCAATTAGCGTTGCAGAGGTCCATTGCGGATATTGAGACCCAGATTGAAAACCAGTCGGTTGAATTGGTCAAATTGCGCCAACTTCAACGCGAAGCTGAAGCCAGCCGCCTGATCTATGAATTTTTCCTTGGCCGCCTGAAAGAAACCAGCGTGCAACAAGGCACGCAACAAGCGGACAGTCGCATTCTTTCACGCGCAGTTGTTCCGGTAAGGGCCTCGGCGCCGCGTAAATTAATAGTGTTGGCCCTTGCCGCTATGTTGGGGTTGTTGGCGGGCGGGGCCTTGGTTCTGCTACGTGAAATGCGCCAAACCGGCATCCGCACTGCTGATCAGCTGGAAAAAATTACTGGCATGACTGTTATCGGACAAATCCCGACAATCCCGGCCCGCCGCCGTTCAAAAGTCTTGAAATACCTAGTGGATAAACCTAATTCAGCCGCCGCAGAATCAATCCGCAATCTGCGCACATCGCTGCTTTTGTCCGACATTGACAACCCACCCAAGGTGTTCATGTCGACATCATCCTTACCGGGCGAGGGCAAAACTACCCAGTCACTGGCCTTGGCGCAAAATATGGCGGGCTTGGGCCAAAAAGTGCTGTTGATCGAAGGCGATATCCGCCGGCGTGTCTTTAGCGAATATTTTGACATCAAAGAAAAACGCGGGCTGCTGGCAGTTCTGTCGGGAGAGGCTGAACTGAAAGATGTTGTGACACATGTTGACGAGCTTGGGGCTGATGTTTTGATTGGTGAAAAGTCCGCTACCAACGCAGCAGATATATTTTCATCGCAGAAATTCCGGAATTTTCTTAAATCAACGCGTAAAGCATATGATGCGGTTATTATCGATACTCCGCCAGTTCTGGTTGTGCCGGATTCCCGCGTTATCGGGCAGTCGGTTGATGCAATTATATATACCGTAAAATGGGACAGCACCTCGCGCGTTCAAGTGCGCGAAGGCCTGCGCATGTTCGAAACAGTGAACTTGCGGGTTGCGGGTCTGGTTCTGGGTCAGATCAATGCAAAAAAAATGAAGCATTATGGGTATGGTGGTGAATCTGGGGCATATGGCGCTTATGGCAGCAAGTATTATCATGACTGAAGCTGCCCTTACCTAACCAATTGCCGCTATTAAGTTAGAAATACACGGATCGCGCAAAGAATTATTTGCTGTGGAATTCGTTTGCGACAATACCTATACACCACCCTGAATAAGCACAATTTTAGTCTTGGTATAAATGGGTATCAACATGGCACAAAAGATTAAATCGACACTTATCACAGGTGGTACAGGGTCGTTTGGCAAAACAATGCTACGGGGGCTGCTTCAATCTGGTATTGAAGAGGTCCGCATTTTAAGCCGCGATGAAGAAAAGCAAGATGCATTGCGCAATGAGCTGCGTGATCAAAGGGTAAAGTATTTCATTGGGGATGTTCGAGATCGTGAAAGCGTTGAACGCGCAACCGCGGGTGTCCAAACTGTTTTTCATGCCGCAGCGTTGAAACAGGTTCCGTCCTGTGAATTCTTCCCGATGGAGGCTATTCGGACCAATGTTATTGGCTCGGAAAACGTTATCAGAGCGGCGATTAATTCTGGGGTGAAAAGCGTGGTTTGCCTTTCAACTGACAAGGCCGTTATGCCGGTAAATGCTATGGGCATGTCAAAGGCAATCATGGAAAAGATTGCAACAGCCAGCGCACGTGAAATTGGCCCCGATGCTAAAACCACAATTTCCTGTGTCCGGTACGGCAATGTGATGTACTCGCGCGGCTCTGCCATTCCATTGTTCATTAAACAGATCAAAGACGGTAATCCGATAACATTAACAGAGCCAACGATGACAAGGTTCCTGATGCCGTTACGCGATTCTGTGGCGCTTGTGCAGTATGCATTCGAAGAGGCCAATCAGGGCGACCTTTTTGTTAAAAAGGCGGCAGCATCGACGATACTGGATTTGGTTCAAGCCATAAAAGAACTGTTTGATGCTCCGGACCATCCAGTGGAAATTATCGGTTGGCGGCACGCAGAAAAATTATATGAAACCTTGGTATCCGCACAAGAACTGGCCACATCAGAAGACTTGGGCGATTATTTCCGTGTCATCATGGATAACCGGGACCTGAATTATAAACCGTATTTTTCAGAGGGCGATAAAACCACATCAATGTTGGAGGATTATCACTCGCACAATACGGAACGCCTTACGGTTGCCGGAGTGAAAAAGCTGCTTATGACACTTCCGGAAGTTCAGGCGGAAGTTGCCGCCATGACGGGCGCATAGAGGTGAAGATTGTTGTCACTGGTGCTGGTGGTCTGATTGGGTGGCATACCTGCGTGCGTCTTCACGCATTGAATTGTGCAGCACGTTTCAAAGGGGTGGAGCCACCAATCGATTTGGTGCCGCTAAACCATATGGAATTTGAAGATGACCCAAGATTACAAGAGGCGTTGGATGGCGCTGATGCGGTGTTGCATTTCGCAGGTGTAAATCGCGCGCCGGATGATGTTGTAGAGCAAGCAAACCCTGATATTGCGCAGCGGCTTATAAAGGCATGCCGCGCCGCCAACTCTGATCCGCACATTGTTTATGCGAATTCGACCCATGCAGCCAGTGACTCGCCTTATGGCCGTTCCAAGAGGATTGCCGGAGAAATGCTCGGTGCGGGGGTAACAAAATTCACCAATCTGATTTTGCCACATATTTTTGGCGAAGAGGCCAAGCCGTTTTATAACAATGTGACTGCAACCTTGATCCGCCAGATTTTGACAGGTGATGCGCCAACAATAAATCCCGATGGCAAGGTGCAACTTCTTTATGCTGGCGATGCGGCGCAAGCGGCTATTGATGCAGTTAGCCAACTTCGGTTCGGGGATTTATCACCCGAAGCCAAGTCCATCGGCATTCCGGATCTATTCGCCAAGTTGCAGGGCTTTCACGACAGCTATCAGGCCAATGTGTATCCTGATGTGACAGACCCGTTTGATCTGGCTTTGTTCAATAGCTACCGCGCTGATACCTACCCACATGGCTGGCCACGCCCACTAACATTGCATACCGACGCACGCGGAACCTTGTTCGAGGCTGTCAAAGGCGGTGGCGGTGGACAGACGTTTTTATCAACGACTGAGTCGGGCGTGACGCGTGGCGACCATTTTCATTTAAACAAAGTCGAGCGGTTTCTGGTGATCCAGGGCGATGCAATTATCCGTATCCGTAAGGTTTATAGTGACAAGGTTTGGGAATACCGCGTTAGTGGTGATGCTCCGTCACCTGTGGATATGCCAACCCTTCACACCCATTCGATAGAAAATACCGGAACAGGGCCACTTTTGACTTTGTTCTGGACGCATGATCTTTTCGACCCTGAAAACCCGGACACATTTGCTGATAAGGTGCTGTTGTGACGAAGCTGAAAGTAATGACCATTCTGGGCACGCGCCCTGAAATTATCCGGCTTAGCCGCGTTATGGCGCGGTTGGACCAGTTCACGGATCATATCATTGTCCACACCGGACAGAATTATGATTACGAGCTGAACGAGGTATTCTTTGAAGACCTTGATGTGCGCAAACCAGACTATTTTCTGGGGGTTGGCGGCGGGACATTGGGAGAAACACTAGGCGGTATTCTGACCGAGACCGAAAAAACATTGCAAAAGGAAAAGCCCGATGCGGTTCTGATCCTTGGCGATACAAATTCGGCAATTTCGGCAATCATGGCGCGTCGGATGAAAATCCCTGTCTATCACATGGAAGCAGGCAATCGGTCATTCGATATGAATGTGCCAGAAGAAACCAACCGCCGTTTGGTTGATCACATAGCCGATTTCAATCTGGTCTATACAGAACACGCGCGCCGACATTTGTTGTCCGAAGGATTGCCGCATAGACGGATCAATCTAACCGGCAGTCCAATGCGCGAAGTATTGGAATTTTACCGTGCGCGGATTGATGCCTCTGATATTTTGGATCAGCTGAAACTGACCTCGAAAGAGTATTTCATCGTCTCGTTGCACCGCGAAGAAAACGTTGATAGCAAAACGCGCCTTACCGCTCTGGTTGAGGCGCTGAATGCCTTGGCTAAAAGCTATGGCTATCCGATTATTGTATCAACGCACCCACGCACCCGTAAGCGGCTGGATGCGCTGGACGGGATCAGTTTTGATCAGCGTGTGCAGTATATGAAACCCTTTGGGTTCCATGATTACAATCAACTACAACAAAACGCTTATTGCGCCATTTCCGATAGTGGGACAATTGCCGAGGAGGCCTCTATTCTTGGATTTTCGGCCATTACACCACGTGATGCAATCGAGCGACCCGAGGGACTGGACGTAGGGTGTATCATCGCAACGGGATTGGATAGGGATACAATCCTGAACGGTATTGAAACCGCAACCACGCTGTTTGATGAACGGCAAAAAAGCGGTAAGGCGCACCCTGTGCCTGCGGATTATTGTATCGACAACACCTCGGAACGGGTGGTGAGTTTGATTATCGGAACAGCAAAGCTGTCAAACTCTTGGGACGGGATTCGCAAGCATGACCATTGAATGCGTACGAGCTCGCTGAGAGTGCCAGGAGGAGAAATAAATGACCCATGTTTTTCGGGGAATGGCCACAGCTATGATTCTACTGATCGAGATGACACAAGGAGCTATCGCAATGAGTAATTTACCCTCCTCAACCGACACTAACAGAATCCTTCTGTCCTGCCCGGATCAAACAATCAACCAACAAGCGTTGTGCGACGCAATGGAGCAGGTTTTGGCCGAAGCAGCCCCCAACCACACGATTTCGCGTGAGGTCAGGACGATCGGCGAGTATGATTTGGTCATCATGCTAAGAGTAACTACAGATAAAAAGCACTCCCTGAAAGCATATGCGGAATGGCAAATTGCAGGAAGCGAAGTTTCACAAGGGCCGGAGATTGAAGTGGCGGTTATGGACGCCACAGTCTCGCCACACATGTTTGTTAGGTTCTTGTCTGATCTTGTGCGCGTCAGCGCCATACCAATCGACTAGAAAGCAAATATTGAACGCGATGTTCGGAATTGGAATACGACCACGCGGCTAATGGAGCACTGAGAAGACATGACTATTTACGGCCAGAATTCTGAGAACACTCAAAGCCAGCAAAGCAGTATCAGCTATGCCGCTTCCTTTGGATCTAACGATCAATTGGCCTATTTTCTGACCAACGACTATTGGGGCGGAGCCGGACAGGAACATAGTTTCGATACTTCAATCAGCAATGTGATAACCGTTAATCTGACTGGGCTGAGCAGTGCCGCAGCGAAACTCGCGCGTGCCGCGCTCGAAGCTTGGGCGAACGTTTCGAATATTACCTTCAGTGAGGTATCGTCTGGCGGGAAGATCACATTTCAAAGCTCTGATCCAGATGGCGCTTACTCGTATTCTTCATTTAGTGGTAACACCATTATATCTTCGACGGTCAACATCCCAGACAATTGGTCCGATGTCAGTTCCGGAAAAATTGGTGGCTACGGGTATCAGACATATTTGCACGAACTTGGTCATGCGCTAGGCTTAGGCCATCAGGGTAATTATAATGGCTCGGCAACTTACGGTGTGGATAACGATTTTATAAATGATAGCTGGCAGGCCTCGGTCATGTCCTATTTCAGCCAAACCGATAACACCTCGATCAACGCGGACTTTGCCTATCTGACAACCGCAATGATGGCGGATGTCATTGCCATGCAGAACCTCTATGGTGCCCCCGGCGGTAGTAGCGTTACAGGTGGCGATACAACTTGGGGTTCAAACACCAATTTAACCGGTTATCTGGGCACCTTATTTGATGCAATTGATAGCGGATCCACGACCGATGTTCGTGTCAATAACCCCTTGGCTTTGACGATTTACGACCAAGGCGGTACTGATCTGATCAACCTGATTAACAGCAATTCCAATAATCGATTGGATATGAACGCTGAAACCTATTCTGATATCTATGGTCTGATTGGTAATTTAGCCATCGCGCGCGGCACCGTGATCGAAAATGCCACAATGGGTAGCGGCAACGATACTGTGACCGGCAATGCAGTGGGCAATGTCATTCATGGCATGGGCGGCAGCGATACCTTATTTGGAATGGGGGGCGATGACACGCTGATTGGCGGCGCTGGAGTGGATTCGCTTGATGGCGGTTCGGGTAATGATTTTCTTTATGGCGACATTGGCAATGATACCCTTTTGGGGGGAATTGGTAATGACCGGTTGATAGGCGGTATTGGCGCTGATGTGCTAAATGGTGGCACGGGCATAGATACCGTGCGATATGTGTCATCTACAGCCGTTACTGTTAATCTTGGTGCAAATACAGGCGCCGGTGGCGAAGCGCAGGGCGATACGTTTATCGGCATCGAGAATGTCGTCGGTTCGCAATTTAACGATATATTAATCGGAGACTCTGCAGCAAACAAACTAGAAGGCCTTGATGGTAACGATCTTCTACGTGGTGGACTGGGCGCAGATATCCTGATTGGCTATGCTGGCATTGATACGGCAGATTACTCAGATAGCCTTGTTGGAGTTAATATTGGTACTTACCGGATTGGCACGGGTGGCACAGCCCAAGGTGACCAACTGATCTACATGGAAAAAATTATTGGCAGTGGCCTAGGCGATGTACTGA